>CAOMFZ010000214.1 GCA_948482415.1 uncultured Mailhella sp. | reverse complement strand
GTCTTTGTGCTTGAAGATGAAGAGCTTGAAAGCGGGCAAAATGAAAAGCAAATTGTCGGGTATGTGGTGCTCATTCCGGAAGATGAGAAGACTTTGCTCCTCGATAATATTTGTGTCAGTCCGCGTTTTCAGAAAAAGGGCTATGGCAGAAAATTGATGTGTTTTGCAGAAGAAAGAGCAAAGGCGCTGGGCTTTAGCCGTATTATTTTGTATACAAATATTGTTATGCGTGAAAATCTTGTCTGGTATCCTGTTCTTGGCTATGCGGAAACGCACAGGGTGCAGGAAAAAGGTTACAGCCGAGTGTATTTTAAGAAAGAAGTATAACTGTCGTTATTGTTATAGCATGAGAAAGCCCGCCATTTTTAGCGGGCTTTTTTGCTGTTATTTTTATAGAGCGTTTTCATTTAATATTCGGAATATTAGAGCATTTCCTGTAAATCTTGAGAATTTTACAGGAAATGCTCTAATGGTGTACTATTTATAAAAATCAGCGTTCCAGCCAATCAGCCAAAAGTTCCTGATATTCTTCGTCGGTAAAGGTTTTTGAATCGTACATGCCTTTGAGCTGACGCTGTCTGCTTGCTTCGCCGAGCAAAAGGGCAGCCGCCACAGAAACATTGAAGCTTTGTATCATGCCGAACATGGGGATATAAATTTCACCGTCCACAAGGGGGAACAGTTCTTCGGAAACGCCGGAATGTTCGTTGCCCATAATGATAGCGGTAGGCATAGTCAAATCATATTCACGCAGGGGCTTTGCCGTGGGGGTGCAGTTTGTTGCCAAAATTTGATAGCCCGTATTTTTCAGGTCAGCAATCAGGCTTTCTTTATTATTATGGCGGACTGTATCCACCCATTTTCTGGCGGAAGCAGAAGTTTTTTCGCTGAGGTGCGGAAAGGGCGTATCTGTGTAATATAAATGCACCTTATGTACGCCAAAGGCATCGCAGCTGCGGTAAATGGCGGAAACATTGTGGGGGTCGTGGATATTATCAAGCACAAGGGTTAAATATTTTTGGCGCTGGGAGAGCACTTTTTCAATTTTTTCCCGGCGTCTGTCGGTCATTGCACGCATGGTTAATCCTTCCTCATTGATTGAAAAACAAGAAAAATAATATAGTTGTGTTTTTTATATCTGTCAAATTTGTTTTGGATTGATATAAGGCAGGTAAGATTTTTTTATTAACCGCCATTGTGAGTATCCTCATTTCCGTTACTGCGAGTATTCCCCGTCTCGTCATTGCGAGCGTCAGCGAAGCAATCTTTTAACGATATCGCACATAGATAACATAATTATTCTGAATATCATATGGGAACGCTCTATTTTTTCAGCCTTAAATTGTATAGCAAATGTATAGCACCAAATTTTAAAACTGTGGGAAAAAGTGTTTTTTGGCAGAAAAATGAAATTGTAACAAGCTGTATTTATTGTATTTTTATTTCTGTTCATCAAAGTTTTCAGCCTTTTAGGCATAAATTCTGTGAGGAAAAATACAATGAAAAAACTTACTAC
>CAOMFZ010000213.1 GCA_948482415.1 uncultured Mailhella sp. | reverse complement strand
TCTGTAAGGCTCATTCTTCGCCTAACAGAACCGACTTCGTCGCCTTCGGTGGCTGGAAAAGTTTTCCCCTTGAAAAAAAATAATTCTGAATGTTATCAGGGAATGCTCTAGAGCGTTTCCAATGAATCTTGCGGATTTTGTTTTTATACGCTGTTATATTAAAAAGTTTTGAGAGAGGGTACAGGGAGAGAACTTTTTCGCTTTAGCTGTTAGCGAACGTGTGAGCTTTACAGATAAAGACAGCAGAGATAAAAGTTCTTTCCCTGTAAAATTGCAACTATTTTCGGAAACGACCTAGGGGGAAAATTCCTCTCAAAGAAAAAACAAAGAAATTTCTATTTTTTCAGTGTATACACATAATGGGGCATGGTGAAGCCGTAATAATGCTTAATTATACTGTCAATTTTTTGCATGCCCAGTCGCTCGGCAAGTTTTTGCGAGGGAATATTGCTATTACGGATAATGGCATAAATTTGGTTTAATTGCAGGTTTTGAAAAGCATAGTCTTTGCAGGCGAGGGCACTTTCTGCGGCATAGCCTTGGTGCCAATATTCTTTTTGAAAAATATAACCAAGTTCGGGAACGGTTTTTTCTTTGTATGCTTGCAGAGTAATGCCGCAAAGCCCGATACATTTTTCTGTTTTTTGCAGTATCACAGCCCACAAGCCAAAATTATTAACAGCATAGGATTGAAGCTGTTTGTCAATGAGTGCCTGTACTTCTTCCCCGGAAAAGCCATGCTCATAGGCATACATTGTTTGCGGGTCACTTAGAAAAGAAAAAAGTGCATTGAAATCATTTTGTCTTAGTTTACATAAATACAGGCGTTTTGTTTCAGCAATGATCATTTTGTGTTGTTAAGAAATTATTTTGTTAATGATAAAAAAATTCCCCTGCCCAAAAACAGAGCAGGGGAATAATTCTTTTGATACACTCTTTATTTTGCAAGAGCTTTTAAGAATGTGTCGGTAATTTTTGAATTTGTTTTCATTCTATCAATTTCACGGGGAGTGAATTCTCCATGAGCAATGGTATAATCAATCATATCTGCAACATATTGTTGAATTTTACCATTAGGTGCGAACATTTCCAATTGTTCATCGAGCAGGAAAACAACATGACGCTGAATATCGAGTTCTGCATGGGATTCAAGCAGATCATTTCCTGTCCATTCTTTGTAGAATTTGACATATTCTTTAGCCAGTATTGCGGTATCAGTATTTTTAATATTTTCGAGTGCTTTTAAATACATCTTTAAAAATGCTGTTACCTGTGCAGGGTTTTGGTCGGCAAAGTTTTTGTTTGCAAGCAGGAAAACATATTGTGTAAGTCCGCAATCCAATGCTTTTGCTGCTGTTTGAAATCCTTTTTCTTCCGCTTCAAAGGTAAAGGGAGCCCAAAGGCTGACAATATCGCCGTCACCGCCGGTAAAAGCACTAAGTGCCGGTGTTGGTTCCATTTCGTGCAAAATAACATCTTGTTCTGTTAAGCCTAAGATTTTAAGCCAGTTTGATAACAGATAGTGACCTGAGGTATTTTTTGTATACAACACATTTTTGCCTGCAACAGTTTCTGCTGAGCCATAGACATTTGGGAATAAAGGATTTTTTCCCTTATTTTCCATAATTGGGCTGTCTTTGCGAACATAAATGGCGTT
>CAOMFZ010000212.1 GCA_948482415.1 uncultured Mailhella sp. | reverse complement strand
TCTGCACCTTTTTCAACGTACCATGACTTATTGTCCTTATCCCATTTTGCGCCAAGCTTTTTAGCGGCATTCTTTTCATCAAAAGGAACTGCAAGAAAAGTCTTATCTTCAGCAAGTTTTGGAGCTGCAGTAACTTCCTGCTTTTCAGTGTGTTCCTGTGTTTGTTCAGCTGTCTGTTCCTGTTTTGGCTGCTCGGCAGTTTGAGAAACGGCTTGTTCTTCTTTTGGAGTTTGACCTGTCCATTTTGCAAAGGGTTCAAGGTCTGTGCCTTTTTCCACATACCAGGATTTTTGAAATCTGTCCCACTTAGCCCCAAGGGCTTTGGCTTCGTCCTTTTCTTCCCTTGGAACATTGAGATAGTCACGGCTTGCCATGATAAGCTCAACTTTCTTTTCCTTGGGCAGCCAGTTATAAAAAGGCTGGAGATCTGTACCGTCAAGCACATACCAGGTTTCTTGCTTTGCTGACCATTTTGCGCCGAGTTTTTTCGCTTCGTCTTTTTCATCGTACGGAACAGAAAGCTTAATCATTTCTTTCCATTCTTTTTTTGGGGCTTGTTGTTTTTCCTGCTGTTCAGGCGCCTGCGTTTGTTCTGCTTGCTGCTGAATTTGCTCAGTTGGTGCATGTTCAGCTTGCTGAGTTTGTTCATTGGCAACTGTTTGTTCTTGCGTAATAGCTTCTTCCAGTTCCTGTGCTTTTTCCAAAGTCTTATCAAATTCCATAACAAAGCCTTTTATTTTTTCTGCGTCCTTGGCAGCGTTCAAAATTTCAAAAGGATGTTTTTCAATAATTTGTGACCATTGAACAGCAAATTGTTCTCCCTCTGGTTCAAAAGGAAGCCCAATTTCTTTGCAAAGCATATACGTTGCAATTTCTGCACGGAGTTTTTGACGGGCAAAAGCTTCCGTACCAAAAGGAACAGTTCCATAATTTAAACGGTTTTCGCCGCAAGCTGCCCAAAGGCAAAACTGATGAAGGACAGCAGAGCTATAAGCAAGATCACCTTTATATGCGTCCTTAGAGCGCATATAAATTGTATCATCCCTGAAAAGATAAAAGTCTTTATTTTTTTGATTATTCACAATTTTTACTTGTGAGTTTTCAAAAATGCTCTGCACTTTTGCCAGGGCTTCTTCCTTGCTTGACATTCTGCCCGGCATTTTTTCAATACCTGTCAGCTGCTCGGCATTAAACAGTTTCACCGTCTGGATTTTAGGCTTATCAAGCTTTTCTTTGGTGTTATAGTCAACATAGTGGTAATAAGCGATTTCTGTCGCTTTTTCCCCTTTTTTGACTTGATAGCCTTGTTCGGCTGCCTGATCATAGGTCAGCCAGCGGCTGTCGGCATAGCCTTTGGCGGATAAAACCATATTGTTGGCAGCAGTATAGTTTTTCCCCGTGACAGGGTTATAGGGCAAGTCAATGCGTTCGTTTCCATGGGCAGTTAAAAATGAAGCTGTGCCGCGCATGATTTGTTCTGCAATTTGCTTTGAAAGGGCAACATGAAATAAATCTTTTTTAGGTTGTGCCTGCATATTACAACTCCTCGCCGTTTAAAGCTTTTTCTTCAAATGCGCCCATGAACTCGGCAAGTTCAGGGTCGAGTTCAATAACAAGGTCTGGTTCTTCAGCAAGCTGACGAAATACAGCATTGCCTGCTGCTTCCAGTTGTTCTTCACGTGTGACGTTCATTGAGTTTTGCATAATTTTCTCCTAAAATTTTTTCATTTTTGTTACGG
>CAOMFZ010000211.1 GCA_948482415.1 uncultured Mailhella sp. | reverse complement strand
AGTCGTTTCTCTTATGCCGAGTTTACGAGGCTTAGAGAAATAGACAGCAGAGATAATAATTCCCCCCAAGGAAAACAAATTGCAACTATTTTTGGAAATGCTCTAGGTCGTGTTCACACTAATTGCAATATTATAACTATTATAGTATATTCTGCTCATGCAAATAACACATTAGAGAACTTCCGAAAATAATTGCAACAAATTTTTATAAGAAAGCTTAAAAAGTTTTGTAAAAGGGTGCAGGGGAAGAAACTTTTTCAAAAGTTTTTCCCCTGCATAGAAAAATCGCAAGATTTATTGGAAACGTTTTAATCATTTCCCCCAAGAAAAATAAAATAAAAAAGCCTGATTTTTTAATCAGGCTTTTTGTTATTTCATTATTTCAAGTTCATTACTTTTTGTTCAGTTCTGCTTCCTGAGGGAAGAGCGGGCAGTAACGATAGGTGACGGCTACGGTAATAATCGCATAGCCCACAACAAGTGCAAAAGCGCCCCATTCTGCCCAGTTAGCCCAGTACCAGCGCCATTCTTCAAAAGGCATAACCGGAATACCGAGAGCCTGTACTGTCATCACAAAACGGTTTAGCACAATGCTGAAACAGGTTGCAAGACAGCCAAAGTAGAAACAGGCAGAGATTTTGCGAAGCGCAGGCAAAGCCATGCACACAATACCGATGACAAGGGCAATGTGTTCCGCATAGAACCAGAAAGAACTGTAAACAAAACCTGTAAACATTTGTTCAAAGGTAAGTCCGCTTCGCGGGAGAATATCATTTACCCATGCATAGGAGTCGAGGAACTTGCCGATTGTGTAGACAACAAGCATGGTTCCGCCGATTTTGCCCATAAGTTGTTTAATTTTCCATGAAACAAGTTTCTTGCCGGTGAGTTTTTCAACCAGGGTAACCATAAGCACGGAGAACATTGGTCCGGCACTGACAGCGGACAGCAGATAAAGGAAGAATGTCCATGGCCAGATAAAGAAGCCGTCGCGGAAAATATACGGACGCCCGAAAAGTACGCCGTACATACCGCCCAAACTGCCTTGGTGGAATGTTGAAAGGAATGCACCGATACCGGCAAAAAGCGGCATATAAACGTGGAAATTATGTGCAACATGTTGGATAAATTTATTTTTTTCAAAAGCACGCTGCTCAAGGATAAGCGGTACATATTCAATAATCAGCACGATGCAGTAACAGGTAATACAGAAAATAACTTCTGTGAGCATGGAGTGTACGTTGGGGTACCAGTAGCCAAACCATGCACGGATTGGCTGTCCGATATCAAGTACCAGAATAAGCATTGCACCTGTATAGCAAAGGAAACCGATTACCGCCGTAAAGCTGACAATATTTTTGAGTTCGTCAATATTCAAAATATAGCGAAGTAAGCCTGTAAAGAATGCACCTGCACCCAGCGCGATAACGGCAAGGTCTAAGGTAATCCATAAGCCGAAACCGAATTTATCGTCAAGTCCTGTCGTGCCAAGACCTTGGGATAAAACAACAAATGCTGCAATTACTCCCCATAAAAGCAATGCTGTGGGAATAAGCATGAAGAGGGAGAATTTAGTGAAGGAGCAGCGTTCACACCCTTTTGGGAAAAGGGCATTATCAATTGGTTTGCTGTAATCCATAATTTATTCCTTTTCCTTAGTGAGATTTATTGAAAATAATGTCTTCCGGTTTGCCTGTTTCTTCATGTTCAAGGTAGTTATCACCCAAACGGCGTACCCATTCACGTTTGCTCATGTAGT
>CAOMFZ010000210.1 GCA_948482415.1 uncultured Mailhella sp. | reverse complement strand
GAGCTTTACAGATAAAGACAGCAGAGATAAAAGTTCTTTCCCTGTAAAATTGCAATTATTGCCAGAAATGCTTTATTGTAAAAAAAAATAAAAAAAACAGAAAAAAATGCTTGACAGGGGAGTTGCTTCTATGTATAAAAAATTCCTCAAGTGCGCTTGTGGCTCAGCTGGATAGAGCAACAGGCTACGAACCTGTAGGTCGGGCGTTCGAATCGCTCCAGGCGCGCCATAAATTTCAAAAGGGTTATGATTTTGGTCATAACCCTTTTTTTATTTGAAATTAACGATGAAACCTAATGGATACATTTATACGGGCAAATTACCTGTATTTTACAGATGCTTTTGCCAAAAGAAAAGTACGGTAAAACGGAAAATTGTTACTCTTTGCCGTAGCTGCTGACGAGGAAGACGGATCCGAGCAGGGCGGCGCAGGCTATAATGTGGTAAATGGTGAGTTCTTCGCCAAGGAAGAGGGCGCCCAGTCCCAGAGCTATAACCGGGTTGACGTATTCGTATGAAAAGGCAACAGCCGGGCGGACATGGTACAGCAGCCACAAATAGGTTGTGTAGCCGACAATGGAAGACATGAGCACAAGGAATGAAAGAACAAGAAAACCATTGAAATCAAAAAGGCTCAAATCCCAGCGTTCGCCAATGAGAAAACCAAATACAAAGCATTCAATTCCGCCAATAAAAAGGATAAGTCCTGTGGACTGGAAAATATAAAGGCTGTTGCTGGTGCAGCACATTTTAGAATAATGCCCGGAGTAGACCCATGCCAGCACAGAAACAATGGCAAGGGTCAAACCGACAATGGAAATCTCGCCGGTGAATAAGGTTGAAATATTGATGGAGGCTATAGCGCCAATACCAATGCCGAGACCTATAAAATGCTTGAAACTTGGGCGTTTTCCTCCCCACAGGAGCCATTCTCCCAGCATCATAAGCAAGGGAACTGTTCCGCATAGAAGTGCCGCAAGTCCGGAGGTAATGGTTTCCTGTCCTTTTGTCAGCAGGGCGGAACTGCAAAATACCTGAAATATGGCTAAAATCGTGGCATATCTTATATCAGCCCAGGAAATTTTATAGTATCCCTGCGTGAATATTCCCAAGGCAAAAAGTATAATGCCTGCACAAATTGCCCGAACGCCGCCGAGCAAAACCCCCGGAATATAGGCAAGTCCCAGCTTAGTGAATAAAAAAGATGAGCCCCATGAAATATACAGAAGAGCCAGACAAAATAAAACAAAAAAAGTCTTTTTTCTTTCTTTTGAAAGTGTCATATTTGCCTCAATTATTTATCAATGCTGCCAAATTTACCTTATTTTTTTATTCTATTAAAATTAAATGGTTGTCAATGTTTTTGTGAAAACAAAATTTATTTATTACTGTTAGTTGCACAAGAACTTTTGTATTTTGCATTAATAAGCCGTCCTGCAATCACCCGACTTAGGCTGCTAAAAATTCATTTTACAGCCACGCTGGGTACGAGAACCTTTAACATTCTGTAAGATTTATAACTCTTCGAGTTATCTAACAGAATGTAAAAGGGCAGTACGGCAAAGAATAAACTGAAATTTATGCAGGAAACAACTTGCTTTCAATTATACCGGGAATAGCATGTAGCGAACTCCGAGAAAATGGACAACGAAGTTGTTCATTTTCAAGAAGAGAGCACATGGGGTAATGTTTGGGTTTCCAAAGGGTGAGCTGCCGGAGGCGGCGAAGCCGTTTCTCTTATGTCGAGCTTGCGAGACTTAGAGAAATAGACA
>CAOMFZ010000209.1 GCA_948482415.1 uncultured Mailhella sp. | reverse complement strand
GTTTTTGTTACCGTGACAGTTCCCCATGGCAAACCGGAAGACATTGCTCTGAACCTTTCCGGACCAATTTTTGTTAATCCAAAAAAGCGCATTGCTATTCAGGTTCCGCAGGATATCACTCCCACAAAAGTATTCCTGCGTGACTGTATAGAAAGGATTCAGGCAGAAACAGAAAATTAACTTTACTTGCAAATTTATGCTCTTAGTGCTAATACTCTCTGTATCTCAAACGTTACAGAGAGTATTATGCCAAAGAGAGTTTATGCTTTTTCATGGGACCTTATCGGCAATATTGCCGAAGGACGCCCCAATTTGGGACATGACACACGTCTTGAAGTCTACAGGCTTTTCCAATTTACCTTACGCGATATTTTAGAACAACAACTCGGCTCAAAAGAAGAAGTTGACCAAATTTTCTTTGAAGCAGGAAAATTAGCCGGCAAAATTTTTGTAGAAAAATTTGTTGGAAAACAAGATACTCTCTATACCTACCTTTCCCTTTTACAAAAAAAACTGGAAGAATTTAAAATCGGTATTTTACGCGTGGAAGAAGTAGCTGACGGCAACGCCAAACTTCTTCTTTCCGTGGAAGAAGACCTTGACTGTTCCGGGCTTCCTGACCTTGATATGGAAACCTGCCACTATGACGAAGGTTTTCTCAAAGGAATTTTAGAATTTCAAACCGGCGAAGATTATTCTGTAAAAGAAATTGACTGCTGGTGCCTTGGCGACAGAACCTGTCGTTTTGAAGCAAAGAAAACCGATTAAAAAGCTGAGCAAACCATGTCTGCTGAAGAAAAGAACACACAAAAACCATTATTAAGCGAAGACGCGCAAAATGTTCTTGGCGCCATGCTTGATTTGCTCAAGCGTGACGCAAAAGCCTTTGAAGTACCTGATTTCTTGGCAGACAATGACAATTTTCAGGAAATTTTAACGACCCTTATTGCCACCCAGGAATTTTGTGATGCCCTGAGAAAAGGAGAAATAGACCATACCACCAAAGTTAAAGGATATTCTATTTCACAGCTCAAAGCCGTGCAAATGGAGCTGCGCAATCTTATCTGGCAAATGAAAGAAATCAGCAAAGGGCAAAGCTATACTGAAACCTACAGTCACAGCAATCTGACCAGTTCCTTTCATTCCATGATGGGACACCTCACAAGCAAAATCCAGAAACTGAACCAGTCCAAAAAGAATTTTCAGGAAATTTCTTCCCGTGACCCCCTGACAAACGCCTATAACAGAAATGCACTGGCTGATGAATTTCTGCATGCCATTCATGCTGCCACAGAAAAAGGACATTGCTGCGCGGTATTGTATTTTGACATAGATTTTTTTAAAAGAATTAACGATACCCACGGGCATAATGTCGGAGATATTGTGCTCAAAGAATTTGTTAAGCGGATTGAGCACTGCAAGCGCGATACTGACCTTTGCTGCCGTCTTGGCGGTGAAGAATTTATTGTTCTTATGCCCAGCGTCATCGAAGAATTTATTCCCAAAATTGACGAACGCTTCCGCAGACAACTTACCGAAAAAGAAATCGATTTTCCGGGCGGTTCACTTTCCTTTACCTACAGCGCCGGCATAACTTCTTTTACACCGCACAAAGGTTTTAGCGAAGACGATCTCACCGATATTATCAATTTTGCCGACCAGCTCCTCTATGAAGCAAAACGGTCAGGCAGAGCCAGAAGTATTATCCAAAACTATCATTAATCAAAGGGGAAAACGTTAAAGGGACAAGTCCCTTTCAGTTTTCCCCTTTGTATCCCC
>CAOMFZ010000208.1 GCA_948482415.1 uncultured Mailhella sp. | reverse complement strand
CAAGTTTGGTCGTTGCCACAAACCACTGCACAGAAACATAGGGTTCGATAACGGTTTTGCAGCGATAGCAGGTACCGACGCTGTGGTCCAGATCTTCAATTTTTTCAAGCTGTCCAAGGGCTTCAATATCTTTGACAATGCGTTCGCGGCATGCTTCACGGGTAAGCCCGTTGTAAACGCCTGCTTCTTCATTCATGTTGCCGTTGTCGTCAATAACCTGAATAAATGCAATGCCGTGTTTATGCCCTAAGTTCCAGTCGTTAGGGTCGTGGCAGGGCGTTACTTTCAGCGCGCCTGTACCAAATTCTCTGTCAACATAACGGTCAGCAATAATCGGTACAGCACGGTTGACAATAGGCACAATAACTTTTTTGCCGATAAGATGCTGATAGCGTTCATCATCAGGGTGTACGCAAACAGCAGAGTCGCCTAAAATGGTTTCAGGGCGGGACGTTGCAATAACAATATAGCCGGAACCGTCCTCAAGCATATATTTTACATGCCAGAGAGCGCCTTTTTGCGGGGTATGATCCACTTCGTCGTCAGCTAAAGCCGTATGACAGCGGGGACACCAGTTGACGATATATTTGCCTTTGTAAATAAGTCCTTCATTGTAGAGCTGGACAAAAACTTTACGCACAGCCTTGGCAAGGTCGTCGTCCATGGTAAAACGTTCTCTTGTCCAGTCAACAGAAGAACCTAACTGGCGAATTTGTTTGAGGATTTTTCCGCCGTATTCTTCTTTCCATTCCCAAACTTTTTCAAGGAATTTTTCACGTCCCAAATCACGGCGGGAAAGTCCCTGCTTCAAAAGGGTACGTTCCACAACGTTTTGGGTGGAAATACCTGCATGGTCCATACCCACCAGCCACAGCACTTTTTTGCCTTTTTGGCGGGCATGACGGGCAAGAATATCCTGCAAAGTCTGGTTAAAGGCATGCCCGATATGGAGCGCGCCGGTGACGTTCGGCGGCGGAATAACAATAGAATAAGGTTCTGCCTGGCTTTCCATGTTTGGGGTGAAACATTTGTTTTCTTCCCAATATTTGAGCCAATATTCTTCAACTTCCTGTGGTTCGTATGCTTTGGATAATTCTTTTAAAGCCATGCTTACCTCATTTTTATAATTATAGACTTAAAATGTTGGCTTACAGTATACCAAATTAAAAATTGCTTTCAAGTAAAACTTATTTTGCGGAAAATTTTTTGCTGAAAAGGAAAAAAATAAACAGTTCCAAATTCTCCTGACGTATTTTTCTGGCTGACTGTTTTTTGTAGCTTTTTCTTTTTGTCTATGGTAACGTATTTGCACTATTTAGCAAAAAGGAAAAATTGCGATGAAAATTAAAACTGTTTTTCGCAGCTTAGGTGTGCTTGCAAGCGCAGCTTTGTTAACTGCCTGCTGTGCAGGAGAACCTACTCTTGAAGGCAAATGGGTGGAACCTATTCCGGGCATGGAAGACCAAATGCAGGGCATCAGTCTGGAAAAAGACGGGAAGGCAAGTTCTATCAACAGTGCAACCCTGCAGTATCAATCATGGGTACGGCAGGGCGATACCTTTATTCTTTCCGGTCAAAGCCTTGGCAATGGGCAAACAATAGATTTTGTTGACAGCTATCAAATTGAAAAACTTTCAGACGATGAATTGATTTTGAAAAGTGATGATATGACAATCAATTATCATAAGCAAAATTAATTTTTGCAGCTAGAGCATTTCCGGAAATAGTTGCAACAAATTTTTATAAAAAAGCTTAAAAAGTTTTGTAAAGGGGTGCAGGGGAAGAAACTTTTA
>CAOMFZ010000207.1 GCA_948482415.1 uncultured Mailhella sp. | reverse complement strand
ACGCAAATGGACAGCAGAGATAAAAGTTTTTCCCCTGCAAAATTCTCAAGATTTACCGGAAATACACTATTCCAAAAAACAATCATATCCCAGCATACGCAAAAAACTTTTGTTTGTTAACAAAAAAAAGCAAAGCCCAAAAACGGACTTTGCTTTTCTTATTTATTGTCACAATATGCTTATATTTTTTCCTGCAATTCTTTGATGAAATCAGGGTGCACTTCATAGCCGCATTTTTGGGCTTGTTCCACAGCGTCCTTTGCCTTGGCATATTCTTCCTTTTCAAAATAAGCCAGCGCCAGATTATTCCAGGCAGGTCCAAAAGCAGGCTGTGCTTTAATCACGGTATTGCTTTCTTCAATGCATGCATCATATTTGCCTTCCATGAAATACGCAGAGGCAAGCGTTGTTCTTGCCTGCAAAAATTCCGGATCCCATTCAAGAGCTTTTGTGAGAGCTGATTTTGCTTTCTTGATATCGCCCATCTGCAAATAGCAGAAGCCCATATTTGCCTTTGGCACTGCATATTTTGCGCGGATATTGGACGCTTCCGTATTGTAGCGCAGACAGCCTTCATAATCGCCGCGCTTCAAACAAAGTCCGCCCAGCTGAACAAAGCCCTCCGCAAGACGGGGAGACAAACGTACGGCATTTAAAAAGGCATTTTCAGCTTCCACATAATCGTGTTTAGCGAGCATTGCCATGCCCAGCTGATAATAATGGTTGGCGCAGTTGTCATTTTGGGCAATTTCCGCCTGCAAATCTGCAATATATTCATCTAAAGATTCATACCGTTCTTTCATAGCATCCTCAATGTATTTTTATTTTTTATTTCGCTTGGATATCATTAAAGTTTGGGATATTGGCAACAGTTTTTTTCTCTTCCAAAAGTCCCTCTTTTTGCAGCAGATGATAATACCACACCGCAAAATCAAAATAGCCTAAATATTTTTCGTCCCTGCCAATAAGCCCAATGGCAAGCTCCAGCACAGCCTGACGATAGGCATTGCTCTGTACTTCATCTTTTGGGCGGGTTTGGAAATATTCCCGAAAAAGTTCCTGACTGGTACGTTTAGACACATCACGGCGTATTTCCATGGGGTCATTGGGTTTTGGGAACGGGTCCCAGTTTTCATAGCCGATTTTGTCAATAAATTTCTTTCTGCGGGCAGGAATTTTATCATACAAATCTCTTTTGAGTTTTTCTTGCTCTTCCGTCAGTTCCGGGGGTGTGCTGTCACGATACACAGTTGCAGGAATATTTAATGCCATTCTGTTCTCCCTGTTCCCTCTGCCTGTTCAAGGGGAGATTTCATAGTCTTTTTTTCTTGTTTTTCTTGTTTCAAGCCAAGATATGCTTCGTCATACTTCGTCATCAGCGCCATGGAAACAGGCACATACACATGATGAAGTTCCGTATAGCGGGAGCCTAAAACTTTGACGATTTTATGGCTCAGACTTGCGAGTTTGTCCTGTATTCTGTCCAGCTGCAGAGTAGGATATTTTCCGCCTTTATCAAAATGGCACTTGCCGCAGACATGCCCCTTGCCGTTGATTGCCGTCGGCACGCCGTAAATACGGCAGGTCAGCGGACGATGTTCATACAGCATGCACAAATTATCATCGCCAAGAAGCGGACAGCGGATTTTTTCATGGGCAGCTTTCAGCAGAACTTCTTCGTCGCTCATGCCCTGCTGAATATCCTTGTAAAAATGATATTTTAATTTTGTCAGGCTTCTGTCCGCATCGCCTGCCCGTTCCAAAATGGCGGAACGTTCTGCCCCAAAGCCGAATTTATCATGAAATGCGCGGTTGATTGCCATGGCTTCCACCAAAGACAAATCAAAAAGCGCATAGCAGCAGTCACTG
>CAOMFZ010000206.1 GCA_948482415.1 uncultured Mailhella sp. | reverse complement strand
GAATGAGCTTTACGGATAGCGACAGCAGAGATATAATTCCCCCCAAGGAAAATAAAAATTACGAATGTTATAGGGAAATGCTCTAACCAGTTATCTTGCCATTTGCATTAAACGTTTGATTCGTTCTTCAATAGGGGGATGCGTACTGAAAAGTGCCTGCATGCCGCCGGAAAGAAGCGGAGAAACAATAAACATATTTTCTGTTGCAGGATTGGCACGCATGGGAATTTGCCTGCTGTAGTTATTGAGTTTATTGAGAGCACTGGCGAGGGCCTGCGGGTCAGAACAAAAACTTGCGCCGGATTCGTCAGCAAGATATTCACGGGAACGGGAAATTGCCATTTGAATAAGACTTGCGGCAAGAGGGGCTAAAATCATCATCAGCACTGCGCCAACTGCACTGATTGGGCTTGAGTTTTCATTGCTTCGTCCGCCTAAGAGACTGGTATAATAGAGCATATTGGCAAGGGAAGTAATGGCAGAACCTAAAATGGCAGCACAGGATTGGATAAGAATATCACGGTTTGCAATATGCCCGATTTCGTGGGCAATAACACCGCGAAGCTCGTTGGTATTTAAAATCTGCAAAATTCCCTGGGTCACAGCCACAACGGCATTTTGCGGATTTCTGCCGGTGGCAAAGGCATTGGGGCTTGGGTTAGGAACAATGCAGATTCTCGGTTTGGGAATACCGGCGTTTCGTGCGAGTTCTTCCACAATTTCGTGAAGCTGAGGAGCGTCACTTCTTTGCAGTTCTTTTGCTTTGTACATTTTCAGAACAATGGAATCAGAAAAATAATAGCTGAAAAAATTCATGATAACGGCAAAAATCAAGGCAATCATCATGCCGGATTGTCCGCCGATAAGACCGCCCACAATGACAAAAAGTGTGGTTAACATTGCAAATAAGACGGCGGTTTTGATGGAACTTGTCATATTATCTCCGTTTATATTTTTAGTGTTTTCATTTTTTTATAATAACTATACTTTTCAAAAAAACAAGATATTTCTTTACAGCCTTATTTTTTATTCCTTTGCTGCATAAAAATACCGCAGACAATAAAGATTAAGCCAATAATATTGATAAATTGTATTTGTTCTCCCAGGATACAATGTGCCCACAGCAGAGCAAAAAAAGGCGAAATAAGCGGAATGGTGGCAATTTTGCTCATGCTTTTTGTATAATAAATTGCCTTGTCCCACAACAGAAAAGGAATGGAAAGTTCAAATAAACCGATATAAAAGGTGGGGAGCAGTGCTGACTGCGGCAGAATAAGGGTTTCTTTTTGGATGAAAAGCGTCATAACGCCCAAAAGCCCGGCGCCTGAAAATCCCAAAAACAGTTTGATATTGCCGGAAAGGGGATTTTTTGTGTTATAAATCCAATACAGCGGATATAAAACAGTACTCAGGAAAATACAAAAAATACTCAGTCCGCTGCTTTCGCCCATGGCGGAGCTGTTGCCAAGACTGATAATAAGAACACCAGTAAAAGCAAAGCAAATCCAAAAAATTTCAATACGCTTGAGGGGCTGTTTGAGGATAAAACAACTCAAAACAGCTAACACAATGGTCCATGCATAGTTGATAGGCTGGGCAATCTGCACGGGAAGTCCGGTATAGCCGATAAAAAGAGCGTTATAATAAATAAAGAGCATGAAGCTGAGGAAAAAGCAGGAGCAAAATTCTTTTTTCGTGAGAGCAAAAAGGGCAGACAATTCTCTTTTTATGAGTAAATACAAAAATAAGACGCAGCCTGCCAAAAGCATTGCATAGGTAAAGACCAGCAAAACGCTTGCCTTGGCTAAGGCAAGTTTAAAGGCTGTTGAAACAGTGGACCAAAGCAAAACTGTGCCTAATGCGTAACAATTTGCTTTGGTTTGATTTGGCTGCTGGCTTT
>CAOMFZ010000205.1 GCA_948482415.1 uncultured Mailhella sp. | reverse complement strand
CCCATAAACACGGAGGCGACAAAAAAACGATAAAAAAGCGTCAAATCACTGGTATAGCCCGCTTCATACAGGGGCAGCGTAAAAAAAGGGATACAGCCGAAAAAAACAGAAGAAAAAGCGGCTTGAATAATGCCAAAATTTTTTGGGGTCATAGTGTCCTCATACCGTATTTTGCACATGTCGAACGTGCGAAGCCCACTATAGACAATTTACAAAAAAACACCAGCTAAAAAACAAGACAGAAAACTCTTTCTTATTTTGGGAAAATGATTAGCTCTGCCGTCCATTAAAGCATTTCCGTTAATTATTGCAGCTTTACAGGGAAAGAACTTTTAGAAAAGTTCTCTCCCTGTACCCTCTCTCAAAACTTTTTAAGCTTTTAAAATTTATTGCAATTATTTCCGGAATTGTTCAAGAACTATTCTTAAATAACGATAATTAATGATTATATTATTCTGCTTCACTTACATAGAAAGGCACATAATGGACGGCTTCGCTGTATTGAATGGTGGGACCAATTTTCCATGTATATTTTGCAAAGCCTGCTTCTTTAGCAATTTTTTCTGCCATGGTTTTGGCGGCAATAATGGGGTGTCTTTCAAAAACAGGGGGCAGACCTGTGGTCAGGTTACAGCGCAGACATTGATTGGGGCGGGCATGGAGCTCAAAATAAAATTTCAGGGTATTGCCGTCTTTGCCCTGATAGCTCATTTTTATATCATAGGCACCGTCTTCAGCATCACCAAAAAGGGCTTCAAAAAATTCATTGGTGCGTTCTGGTGGAAAAAGGTCGGTTAAAAATTCTTGGTCAAACATATCTACCTCATTTATTTACAGTTGTTTTTATTTTTTGCAGGCTGTTTGGTAATTTGTTTTGCAGAACCATTTAATTTTAATTGGGTAAAAAGTATGTTTTCAATTTGTTTATGAGTTTCTTCTTTTTGTTTTTTTCGTCTGTAATCAATATGCAGAGAGGGATTTTTTTCCTTGAGCATTTTAAGGGAAATCTCTGCCCGCGCCAGCGCGCTGTGTCCGCCTGCCGAACCAATACTGCTGAAGGATTTATGGGCAAGTTCGCCCAAATTGTATTTGCTGCCGCGGAAAATACAGATGGCAGTCCTCTCATAAACCCCTGCAACAATAATGTACTTCAGCCCGTAAACTCTAAGGAAAAAATCCGCAATAACCACCAAAATATCAGGGCTTTCCACGTCTGTTAAATAAGTGAAATGTCCCAGTCCGCAGGGGCGGAGTTTTTCAAAGGCATGGGAAAAATAGGGCAGCCAATCCAGAAAATATTCGCTGCGCAGAATTTGTGTTAATAAATTTTGGTCGGCATAGCGTATCATATAGTGATACGCACGCAAATCCACTTCTGTTGTTTGTCTGCCAAATGTGCCTGTATCGGTGCGGATACCATATTGCAGCGCGGTAGCAAGATAACGTCCCGGACGAATTTGGGCATTATACAAATATTCCACCAGCATGGTACTGGTTGAGCCATAATCAGGGCGAATATCATATACATTTTCAGGAGTCAGCAAGGGGGCATTATCTTTATGGGGGAGAGGGTGGTGGTCAATGACAATGGAAAAAGGAATATTTTTGAAAAAAGGACTGTGATGAGGCTGGGAATCAACAATGGCAAATTTTTGATACTTCTTTTGCATGTTTTCTTCCCATGTTCGCATATGGATATGAAGTTTTTTCATCATTGCCAGATTATCAGGACGAGTAATAGTATTAATTCTTGCAATGTGGACGCTTTTGACTTTTTTGCTGAGAATCCGCTGTAAGGCCAATGCACTTGCCATGGCGTCAGGATCGGCATTGATGAGAATAAGCCAATTATCATTTTTATCGAGTAAAGATTGTATCTTTGCAAGCTGTGTATTGAGTACACGAAAATAAGCCATAC
>CAOMFZ010000204.1 GCA_948482415.1 uncultured Mailhella sp. | reverse complement strand
ATCTCCATTTTAGGCAATTCGCTCCGAAAGATACTGAAAATTTCTTTCGGAGTATTCACCGTCATTTGACGGTCGGTCAACTGTATTGACCTTCAAAAAAGAAGTAAACAAGAAACTCAGGAAATGCTTACTTCTCATTCCATACACCTTGTTATCAGACAACGACAAAAACCCTCATGCTGTCACATTGGGCGGTTTTTTTTATGATTTTACAAAGAGAGAACTGGTCTCACCCGTTTCGTAAACGAAAATAACATCATAAAAATTATAGCCGACCCGGGTTTGCCAATCCTGTCTGATACGAATTTTTTCGTAATTAGATAGGTGGTCCCACAGGGATCACGCATGCACAAGCCTTTTTGCTTGTTGGATAACCTTTCAACACAAAACCAAAACCTGATTTTATGTTTATACGGTTGACAATACCGGCATGGTGACGCCTGTAAATGTCAAACGTTTTCAATGAGTTGAAAACACATTAGGACAAGCTCAACTTGCCCTTCTCTGCTGTCCAGAGACTGCCTCAATAAGAGGTGAGAAAAATGTTTACCTATTTTTCTTAGTTCTGTCAACAATTTTTTAAAAAAATTTAATTTTTTCTTGCTTTAATTAACAAAATCTATTTTTATTTTTTTAATCCACTTTGAGAAAAAATATATGCAGCTTTATATCCATGTTCCTTTTTGTGTCAAAAAATGTCACTATTGTGCTTTTTATTCTTTGCCTGCAAGCAGTTTAAAAATTTTAGAAAATTTCCGTCCAAAACTCGAACAAATTAACTCTTCGGTCAATATTTATGAAGGAATAGAGGAAGTTATTCCACAAAAAGCACAAAATGTACAATCTCTTTCCTCTTTTTTGACGGGCAAAAAACAGGAAAAATCTCCGCAGATAATTCTTGATGAAACGAAACCAAGCCTCAGCCTTGCCGATGCTTTTTTATCTAAAGAACAGGCAGACAGTCTGCGGGCAAAATTTGGTATCAGCAAGTTTTCCCCGCAAAAATTACAGGCGAAAAAAGCCAAACGCTTAAAACTGCCCAAGGAATTTTGTTTTAATTTTGTTGAAGAACATCCTTTAAAACAAAGCCCTGAATTTCATCTTTGGAAAACAACGCTGCTGAAAGAACTGTCCATTCTTGCGCAGTTTTACAAAGACAAGCCCATTACCAGCATTTTCTTTGGCGGCGGCACACCTTCTTATATACCTATTAAAGATATGGAAGATATTTTATTTTTTATTATCGGGAATTTTTCTGTTTTGGAAGACTGTGAAATATCTTTGGAAGCAAATCCTGACAGCATAACCAATATCAAAGCCGTTGCGTACAGGAAAATGGGCTTTAACCGTGTTTCTCTGGGCGTGCAGTCTTTAAACGATAAATACCTCAAAATACTGGGACGTCCTCACTCCGGGCATGACGCGCAAAAAGCCTATCATGCTTTGCGTTCTGCCGGTTTTGCCAATATCAGCCTTGATTTTATTTGGGCAATACCGGAACAGCGGCTGCGCACATGGCTTGATGATTTGAAAAAAGCAATAGAACTTTCCCCGGAACATATTTCTGCCTACGGACTGAGTATTGAAGAAGGCAGTTATTTTGATTTACTCGATAAAGAAGGCAAACTCAAGCTTGCCAGTGAGCAGGAGCAAGCCCAAATGTATAAAACGGCGTCCTCCATGCTGGAAGAATCCGGTTATATGCAGTATGAAATTTCCAATTATGCGAAAATAGGATATCAATGCCGGCATAATTTGGGCTATTGGCTGGGCAATGATTATCTGGGTGCGGGACCTTCAGCGGCGAGCACAGTCGGCTGTATCCGCCGAACCCACAGTGCCAGTTTAGAAGATTGGGCTGTTGATATTTCCACGGGCTTTGCCAATGATATCAAGGCACAAGTGCACGATGAAAAATAC
>CAOMFZ010000203.1 GCA_948482415.1 uncultured Mailhella sp. | reverse complement strand
TTATAAGAAAGCTTAAAAAGTTTTGTAAAGGGGTGCAGGGGAAGAAACTTTTTCAGCCACCGAAGGCGACGAAGTCGTTTGCGTTAGCGAGTGAGCGAGCTTTACGCAAATGGACAGCAGAGATAAAGTTTTTTCCCTGCATAAAATTTTTAACATTACGGCTTGCTGAAAAAATCCCTGCCGTAGCGTAAAAAGAGATAATAGGCGTATGCCTGGCTGATAAAATAGAGCGAAAAAACAATTTGATAAACAGTATCTTCCAAATACAGGACAACGCATAAAAGGGCAATTTGCAGTCCCATGCCCAGCAGAAGCAGGGATTTGCGTTTTTCAGTTCTGTATAAGTGCACAAGATAATAATGAAAATAGCAAACAAGAAAAACAAGGGGCTGGGTGCAGAGCTTAGGCACATAGTCAGAAAAATCAAGGGGCAGAAAAATTATCACAACGCAGACAAGAAGGACGGTATTGCCAATATCCGCAAGGGTAAAGGCACGCTCTGTTTCTTTGGGCGTAAAGGAAAAGGTGTATTCCTGCATTGCTTCGCCCTGCTTTTTCTCTTCGTCTTTAATCAAAAAAAGCGTGGTGCGCAGGGATATCCACAAAAACAAAATGGCAAAAAGAGGCATGAGTTTTGTCAGCACAAGGGGCATGTAAATGCTGGTCAGGCTGGCGTCGATTTGCTGGGCATAGCCAAGCAGAGCTTTTAAGATAATCTCCGCAAAATACAAAGTAAAATAACAGAAAAATGCCCAAAACAATACTTGCCAGAAAAAGAAAAAGCCATGGCTTTCCAGCAGGAGCAGCAGGCGTTTTTTTAGGGAAAATTGGTGCTGTAGGCTAATCAGCGTTAAACTTGGTATGGAAAAATAGGCAAAAACCGCAGGAAAAAGCACATACAGCGGATTGGTCAGGGTCGCAGGGAAATTGGGATACTCAAAAAAAGCAAACAAGGTATCTATTAACAAAAAACAAACCCCGTTTGCACACACAGCAAACAGAAAAAACGCAAGCAGAAAAACGAAACTTTGTTTAATAATAAATTTTGCCATAGTATTTAACAGGTTAAAATCACGAGGTAATAAATTATACTGAATTTTTTCACTTTTGCAAATAAATAAAAAAGTAAAAAACTTTGCCGTAAGTTCTTTCTCTGCATAACATTCTCAATTTAATATGAGGAGTTAAATAGATTGCTTTGCTGATGTTCGCAATGACGAAAATGGGGGTACTGGCAATGACGGTAGTGCGGAATTGCCAGTTCCTATCTTCGTCATTGCTCTCCCTTTTTTCGTTATTGCAAGTCCCCCTCCGTCATTGCGAGGAGTGATAACGACGAAGCAATCTATTTAATTTTTAATGATAAGCGAAAGAACTTTTGAACGCTTCTTTTTTTTGCAAAGAACAAAAAAATTCCAAAAAAACTTAATACGCTAAGCACCAGAATTAAAAGGATTAAAAAAATAATTTAAAAAAATTATGCTTTTACCCCTTTTCAACTCAAAAAAAAGCCTTATCTATGTTTATGTCACAAGCGTGACCAAATATTTAAAAATAAAAACAATCTTGTTGGAGGATAGTTTCCATGAGTTTTAAACCCCTTAATGACCGTGTGCTTGTAAAACGCTCTGATCGCGAAGAAAAAACTGCTGGTGGTCTTTTTATTCCTGAATCAGCTAAAGAAAAACCATCTCAGGCAAAAGTTATTGCTGTTGGTTCCGGCAGAATTTTGGCAGACGGCACCCGTGTTCCTCTTGAAGTAAAAGAAGGCGACATCGTTCTTTTCGGAAAATATGTTGGCACTGAATTAAAATATGACGGCGAAGAATATCTTGTACTCAAAGAAGAAGATATCCTGGCTGTTCTTTCATAATACATTTTGAGTAAAAATTTTTGAGATAAATTTTAGGAGATAATTATAATGTCTGCAAAAGAAATCCTTTTTGACGCAAAAGCTCGTGAACGTTTGGCAG
>CAOMFZ010000202.1 GCA_948482415.1 uncultured Mailhella sp. | reverse complement strand
CAAGCGGCTCCATGGTTCTTGACCGTGACGAATGGGAAAAATTTAAAATTTACCTTGCAGCCACAGGCAAAGGCAAAATCTATGACCACACGCCTTTTACAGTGGTTGTTATGTATGCCAATAATGACATGGGAACTATTACCGATACGCTCAAATCCTGTAAAATCGGCAAGAATTCAGGCGGCGGAGCAAGCCAGGGCGATGACAATGCAAGTCCCATGAGCTTGGAATTTACCATTTTAGAGCCAATCCTCTGGAATGGCATCCCGGCAAAGTAACATCTTTGCATAAAATATGAAAAAAGGACGGCTTGACCGTCCTTTTAAGATAACGCTCGGAGCTTACGTCCTGTAAACCCGCTCGCTCTCGCTCACAAGAAGCGTGGTTCTTGTTTCGCTCGCTAAAGTGCGCACATCCTGTGCTTATATGAAACACAGACAGTTACTTGTTGTTTTTCATGAAACCCCGCAGCTCATTATTCAGATTTTGCAGTTCTTCCATGATATGAAACAAAATCAGCTGTCCGCCTGTTCTTTCATCGTTTCCAAGCTCCCAAGCCTCATTTTCATTATAGGGCTGATTATAGGCATAGTTCAGGAATTTCAGCATATAAATGATGTCTTGCGTCTTATCGCAAAGGTTACCGTAATTGCTCATGGCGCACCTCCTACAACAAGCTAAGCTGTTCCGGCTGACCATGCCGGTTAGTCGTGTTTTTGTACTTTTTTCCTGGCATATTGAACCATAAATCGCCGTTTTTCACCTGTTCCCACAAGCCGAGGCGCTGGAAACGTTCCCGAATGGTATCGGGGCGAAGCTTGACAAGTTTGGCGGTGTCTTTCAAACTCACGCCTTTGCCCAAATAATCGACGGCTTTTTCCATTTTCCGCCAGTTATCGTGTCTTTTTTGGATTTTCCTGCCCTCTTCCAAACCGTTCAGATAGGATTTTTTCGTTTCAATCTGCACGGCAGGCAGGCTCTGCCCGTATTCCATGCCTTGCTGGTAGGATATTTCCTTTGCAAGTTCGATGTCGTTTTGGCGTATTTCTTTTAAAAGCTCTGCAACACGTTTTCTAAAATCACGGGCTTTTGGCGTTTTTGCCAGCATGGATAAAATGTATACGCCCTCTTCTGTAAAAACTCTTTTATTATAGGTCTTTCCGTCAGTTGAAACCAAATTGGTTTCAACTGAATAGGCAAGTAATTCTTGATAGTTACGCCTCATTATTTTATTGATTGCTATTGCAGGATTTTGATAGCCTAACTGTTTGCCTATTTCTTCGGCGGTAAATAAAATTTGTCCGTCTTTTTTAATAAAATTGATAGAATTTTGCTTGATAATTTCATTAGTTTTATTTAACATAATTTTCTCCGTAGTTGTTAAATTGTTAATGACTACTTTTTACCTGTTTTAGTAGTTCCAGTACTAAAACAGGTCTTTTTTTTTACTTTTTTCTCCAATTAACAAACATATTATCAAGAGCTTTTAATATTGCTTCTTTAATTGATATGCCTTTTTCTGCACATAATGTTTTTAGTCTTTTGTGTTCTTCCTCTGTGATTTGAATTGTTAATTTTTTATTTTCCATAGTACCTCCTTGTTTTTATAAATACAGTAATACAGCTTTACAGTCAATAAAAATTTAAAAATTTTTTCACGCTAGTTGAGAATGGGGAAAAACTCATTTACAATAAAAAAGGACGGCTTAACCGTCCTTTTTTATTTATGAATACCGTATTGTTACTCAAACATTGCCGCTGTTTGATTTTCCACTGCTTCCTCAAAAATCGCCGCAACATCCACGGCTTCCACCTTCGCGAGCGTTTTCGCCTTATTCAGCAAATCACGCACCCGCTTATAGCGTCCCAAATACAGCCCGCGAACCGGGGCGAAGTCTTTGGCGTTTTCAACGATTTTTCGGGCAAGTTCGGTGAGTTCCACTTGCGAGCCGAGGCTTATGCCCGTGATAGTCGGAATTTCGGCTTTATCAATTCCATTGTCCGCCAAATACGCCGCGGCTTCGC
>CAOMFZ010000201.1 GCA_948482415.1 uncultured Mailhella sp. | reverse complement strand
AATAACAAATAATTTCAAACAGATATAATACAGTACAAGAAAGTTGACACTTTTATAATATCAGAATATTATCTGAAACAGAGAAAAATATGATTATTACCAGATTATTTTTTGATTTTCTTCTTCAAAATATTTTTTCTTCCTTTCTGCCAAAAGGAGAACATTTTTATGAAAAAAAATATTGTTTTTGCCTCAATTCCTGCCTATTACCGTTTTTTACAGCCTCAGGAAATGCTTCAGCAATGGGAACAGTTTATTCAATTATTAAATCTGCCGACCTTTCCTGTTGCCCGCATTATCTTTTTTGTAAACCCCAGCAACGTAAAAAATATCCCCCTCTTTTTTCACTACCTCAAACAACACCTTGGCAAAACAAGGGTACGTTTTGTAAAAGTCGATACGGCTCTTTATTTTGATGTGAAAAATTTTAATAAAATATACAGTATCTTTGCTGAATGGTTTGCAAAATTTAATTTTGACACTGAGCAGAATGATTATTTTCTCTATTTTGCCCGCGGCAACCTTTTTGCCCATTCTTTTCTTTTGACGCTACTGCTCAATATACGTCATCTTCCCTGCCGTATTATCCACTTGAGAAGAAACAGAAATGCGGTCACACCGCCTTGGCTTCCTGAAATATACGAAGCCAATCTGGGAAAATGGCTGACAGACATCAGCGCCTATGAAAAAAAATATTATAATACACAATCTTTGCTCAAATCTTCCATTCCAACGAATAATGAAAATTTCAACAAGCTCATAGCCAATATTGAACATATTGCCATGCATTCCACTGCGCCCATTTTATTTCTTGGCCCAACAGGCTCAGGAAAATCACAGCTTGCAAAACGAATTTATGAACTGCGGAAAAAAGTGGGCACAATACGCGGAAATTTTGTCTCCATAAACTGTGCAACACTCCACGGAGATTTAGCCCATTCCACGCTTTTCGGACATGTCAAAGGAGCATTCACAGGTGCGGCAGCCAATAGAAACGGCTTACTGAAAACAGCTGACGGCGGAATTTTATTTCTGGATGAAATTGGCGAACTAAGCCTTGAATTGCAGGCACAGCTGCTCAAGGCCATTGAAGAAAAAAGCTATTTGCCCATGGGTGCGGATACAGAAGTGCAAAGCGATTTTCAGCTTATTTGTGCAACGAACAAGATGCTTGCTGAAGATATTCAGCAGGGACTTTTCAGGCAGGATTTATATGCGCGTATCAATTTATGGGAATTTTGCCTGCCAAGCCTTATCGAAAGACCGGAAGATATTGAACCGAATATTAACTATGAAATACAGCGTCTTAGAGAAGAAAAAGGGTTGCTTTCCGATTTTACGCCGGAGGCAAAGAAAACCTACCTCGACTTTGCCACAAGCCCTGAAGCCCTCTGGACAAACAATTTCCGCTCCCTTAGCGCAAGCATTGAACGCATGGTGACATATTCCATGTATGGCTCAATCACCCTTGAAATTGTTTTGCAGGAGATAGCCTTATTAAAAAAAAGCTGGAGTAAGTGCGAAACAAAAGCCGTGTCTCAAATTTCCGCACAAGTCCCCCAAAAAGAACGCTTTCCCCTGCAAAATGCCTTAGCTTCCCTGAAAAAACTCCCCCCTGTCTGCGAACGGGATCTCTTTGACGCTGTCCAGCTGGAAGAAGTGCTGGCAGTCTGCAAAAATGCAGGGTCCCGTTCCGAGGCGGGACGCAGACTCTTTGCCCATTCCAGACAAAAAAAGAAAAGTTCTGACGATACCGCACGGCTGAATAAATATTTAAAAGGTTTTAATCTCACTTGGGAAGATATAAAACTTTTGCAGAAATAATGGCGCAATTTGACAAAATCAGGCAAGTTTCTGTAAATTTTGTGTCTGAAGCATTTCCGGAAATAATTGCAAATAAATTTTATAATCGCTTTGTTATAGAAAACGGTTGATAATCAATCACCTATAAAACACGTACTCTTGTTTTTCTGAAAGAAAAACAATCTCTGTGGGGGTATGGGGGAAATTATTTCCCCATAAAAAAATTTTTATAATTATCTTTTGTAGTTATAAAATCAACCTGATACTAAAACAAAGCA
>CAOMFZ010000200.1 GCA_948482415.1 uncultured Mailhella sp. | reverse complement strand
TCATACCGCCGCGGGGACCGCGCAAAGTTTTATGGGTTGTGGTTGTGGTAATATGCGCATGAGGAACAGGTGACGGATGCAGACCGGCTGCAACAAGCCCGGCAATGTGTGCCATATCAACCATAAGTTTAGCACCAATGCTGTCAGCAATTTTGCGGAAACGTTCAAAATCAATGATACGGGAATAGGCGCTTGCACCTGCTACAATAACATTGGGTTTCTTTTCGTGAGCAATTTTTTCCAGCTCATCATAGTCAATCATGCCGGTTTCTTTATTCACGCCATAGGAAATAATATTGAAAAGTTTTCCTGAAAAATTGACAGGACTGCCATGGGTCAAGTGTCCGCCATGGGATAAATCCATACCTAAAATGGTATCTCCGGGTTTAGCAATGGCAAAATATGCACCCATATTTGCCTGACTGCCGGAATGGGGCTGTACGTTGACATAGTTGCAGCCAAAAATCTGCATAGCACGTTCCTGAGCAATCATTTCCGGAATATCAACATATTCACAGCCGCCATAGTAACGTTTGGAAGGATAGCCTTCTGCATATTTATGGGTTAAAATAGAACCCTGAGCTTCACGGACAGCATTGGAAACAAAGTTTTCAGAGGCGATCAATTCCAATTTGGTTACTTGTCTTCTGTTTTCATTGTAAATTGCTTCCGCAACTCTGGGGTCTTGGGAAATAATGTTTTGCATGGCTAAACTCCTGATAAATATTAAAAAAAAAACGCTATAAACGAAGAAACTCATTTATAGCGTTTAATGAAAATTTTAGCAATAAAAATTATGCTTCATACCGTTTATAAAGCATGCTTGCATTGGTACCGCCAAAGCCAAAATTACTGCAAAGCACATACTTTGGGTCAAGCTTCTTTGGTCCATTCGGCATGTAATTTAAATCACACATGGGATCCGGATTTTCAAGATTGATAGTGCCGGGAACCATGCCGCTTTCAAGGGTCAGCACAGAAATAACGCTTTCAACCCCGCCGGCAGCACCAAGTAAATGCCCTAATTGGGATTTATTGGAACAAATGGAAAGATTTTTTGCATGATCGCCAAAAACGTCTTTGAGAGCTTTTGTTTCTGCTTCATCATTGGCATGAGTTGAAGTACCGTGGGCATTGATGCTGTCAATTTCAGAAGGAGCAACATGAGCGTCCTGCAAAGCTCTTCTCATGGAAAGAGCCATACCTGCACCGCTTTCAAGAGGGGCAACCATATGATTAGCGTCATCAGAAGCACCAAAGCCAACAACTTCGGCATAAATATGCGCACCGCGGGCAAGCGCACTATCAAGGCTTTCCAATAATAACAAACCTGCACCTTCACCCATGACAAAGCCTGCACGTTCCCTGTCAAAAGGACGGGAAGCTTTTTCAGGCGTATCATTATATTTGGTGCAAAGCGCTTTCATAGATGTAAAACCGGAAATACCCATGGGGGTAATAGTTGATTCGGCACCGCCGGTAATCATGGCATCACAGCGCCCCATGACAATTTCCGTATAGGCAGCCCCAATAGAGTGGGTTGCAGAAGCGCAGGCACTGGTGAGCACATAGTTAGGACCTTTTGCACCGGTCATAATGGCAATTTGCCCCGGAGCCATATTGGAAATAAGCATGGGGATATAGAAAGGTGAAACACGGGAAGGACCGGCGTCCAAAAGTTTTGAATGGAAAGTTTCAATAGTAGCTAAACCGCCAAGTCCAACACCGATAATTACTCCTAATTTCTCAGCATTTTCATCAGTCACTTTATAGCCTGAATTTTCCATAAGCTGCATAGCTGCACAGACAGAAAACTGGACAAATCTATCCATGCGTTTGCTTTGTTTTGCCGGAATATAAGTATCTGGAGTAAAATCAGGAATTTCTCCTGCAATATCAGTATCAAAACCAGTGGTATCAAAACCAGTAATTTTTTTGATACCGGATTTACCTGCTAAAATGCCTTCCCAAGAGCTTTTTACATCAAGTCCCAAGGGAGTAATGGCAGAAATACCGGTCACTACAACACGTTTTCTAGACATCTTATATCCTTATTCTCGTATTTTTTATAAAAAGAGGACGTCCCAAAAAAGACGTCCTCTT
>CAOMFZ010000199.1 GCA_948482415.1 uncultured Mailhella sp. | reverse complement strand
ACCGTATCGGACAGGCAAAACAAGTTTTCTCCTATAAGCTGATTTGCCAAAATACTGTAGAAGAAAAAATCCTTAAATTGCAGGAAATGAAACGGGGCGTTGCCGAAGCTGTTATTCCGGGGCAGGATTCCTGGAAATCTCTTACCCGTGATGACCTCGAAATGCTCTTTGAAGTATAACAGTAAAGAACTGCATATAAAAAAAGCTGCTTCATGGCAGCTTTTTTTATTCCGTTATTTTATGGTCAATAAAAATATCAGGCGGAATGAAAGAAATAAACGTATTTAACACTGACCTTGTCCAGTCCAAAGCCTGATAATAGTTATTGTCCAGCAAATACATGGAGCTGGATAAAAAATAAATTTGTCCTTCAGCCAAAAAAGGATAATGGGAGACAAAAGAAACAATACTGTGATTTTCACTCAAGGCAAGCGTCAGCATAATGCTGTACTTATGATCAAGCTTACCCCGTTCCTTTCTGTATTGAATATACACATTTTTTCCTGCCAGCAAATATTCATACATCTTTTCTTCCCATGCTTTTTTTTCAGTGAGTGTTGGCGGACTAATTTTTTCAAAACTTTGATACACGGCTTCCAAAGACTCACGCACAAAGGATAATTGCAGTTTTTGCAAAGGGATACGCTTATGCATAATTTGCGGCATGCGATAAAAATACACCATATTTGTAATTGCGTCATAATGCCCGCGCTCTAAATCCTGACGAGAAGAATTTGGCAAATAAATTTCCAAAAGCTCTGCACTTTCCGGGATTTGCTTCTGCACTTCTTGATAAAAATCAGGATATTGTTCTTTTACAGGAAAGAAATCCAAAACTTTTGTTTTATAGATTGTTGTCAGCTCCCCTGCAATATCCCGAGTAATTTCATGAATATTAGGTTTATTAATTTCTTCTTCTGCATAACAAGGCGGAATAAAAGAAAAATTTATCGACAAAAATAAGACAATAAAAAAGCATAAATATTTCATACAGTTAATCAGCTCTTCAAAATTAATTTAAAATACTGTAAAATAAAACCACACAGAGAGCAAGACCGGAAAAAAGGAAAAATCATGTTAGCCCACAGTGACCAATGGTTAAACAGCTTACTTATCCAACAAGGCTTATCGGAACATACAGTCCTTGCCTATAAACAAGACCTGGAAACCCTTGAACAGTATATGAAACAAAGCAAAGTAAGCCTTGAAAAAATAGACGAAGACCAGTTGCTCCTTTTTTCTATTCATCTCAGCCAAAAGGGTGACAGCAAACGGACTATTGCCAGACGGCTTTCCTGTCTGCGCAAATTTTTTGCCTGGCTTTTTGAGGAAAAACATATCAGGCAAAATCCGGCAGAACTTCTTGATACGCCCAAACTGCCGCTTTATTTGCCGGAAGTTTTAAGTCTTGAAGAAGTACAAAAACTGCTTTCTGCTCCCGATACCTCCACAAAACTTGGACAGCGCGACCTTGCCATGCTGCATTTACTCTATGCATCGGGTCTTCGCGTCAGTGAGCTTATTCATGTCAAAGCAACTGACATTGACTTTGAACGGGGTATTATCCGCGTTTTTGGCAAAGGCAAAAAAGAACGCCTTATTCCTGTCCACTCCCTTGCCCTGAAAATTTTATCAGATTATCTGCAAAATACGCGAATCCAATTTATCAAAAGTTCTGATACTGACGACGAACTTTTTTTAAATCGTTCCGGGAAAAAACTCACTCGGCAAGGAATTTGGAAACTGATTAAACGCTATGCACAACTTGCGAGTATTCATGCCATTATTTCTCCGCACACACTCCGCCACAGTTTTGCAACTCACCTTTTAGAGGGCGGCGCAGACCTTCGGACAGTGCAAATTTTATTGGGACACAGTGACCTTGCGGCAACCGAACTCTATACGCATATCTGTCAGGGAAAAATTCAGGAAATTTACGCCCATGCCCACCCAAGATGCTATGAGCACAGCACAAAATAAAACCCTTTTTCACTGCAGTCTGCATGCAAAAAAGGGGTCAAATCGATTCGAGCGTTTCCGAAAATAGTTGCAATTTATTTTTCTTGGGGGGAATTATTTCCCCCAAACCCCCTACACGCAAAACCGTTATAGA
>CAOMFZ010000198.1 GCA_948482415.1 uncultured Mailhella sp. | reverse complement strand
CGTATGGTCTGAGATAGGATTTTTCCTGACCCGTTGAACCTGACGCAGGTCATTCTGCCGTAGGAAAGCTTTAACCTCGCGTCATAAATTCATGACGCTTTTTTTTTGGCGTCCAAAGGAAGTAAAGTATGTTATCTAAAAACAAAGTGTTGAAAGCTCTTTTTGACAAACACGCAAAAGCTCTTTCTGCTTATGAAGGGCTTTCTGTTGAAGAACTCGAAGCCGGTATTAATGCAGGTACCATGGTTCTGCTTGGTAACCCTAACCACCCAAATCTTGAACCGATTATTGTTGGACAGCCTGCACGGGTAAAGATTAATGCCAATATTGGTACTTCACCTTTGACTCACTGTCTTGATTCCGAAAGAAATAAAATCAAGGCCTGTATTGAAGCAGGTGCTGATACCATTATGGACTTGTCCATTCAAGGTGACTTGGATTCAACCCGTAAAATGATGATTGATGCCTGGCATAAACCTATTGGTACTGTGCCCATGTATGCTGTTGGACAACAGATTTTAGATAAAGATATGCCTATCTCTTCCATGGACCCTGAAATGCTTTTCAAGGAAGTGGAAAAACAAGCAGAACAAGGCGTTGACTACATGACTCTGCACTGCGGCATTACCCGCAAAGGCGCACAATTTGGCGATGATAATGATCCAAAATACGGCCGTGTTATGGGTATTGTTTCCCGCGGCGGTTCCATGCTTGCCCGCTGGATGCTCGACAATGACAAGGAAAATCCGCTTTTAGTCAATTATGACAGATTATTGGAAATTTGTTTGAAACATAACGTTACTATTTCTCTTGGTGATGCCCTTCGCCCCGGCGGCGGTGATGATGCCGGTGACGCTGCCCAAATTGAAGAAGCCATTACCCTTGGACAGCTTGTTCGCCGCAGCCGTGAAGCAGGTGTACAAACCATGATTGAAGGTCCCGGACATGTTCGCATGCATCAGATTGCTTCCAATATCCAAATTATCAAACAACTGACGTATAATGCTCCTATCTATGTTCTTGGACCTCTTACCATGGACTGTGCTGCCGGACATGACCACATTGCAGGTGCCATCGGCGGAGCTCTCGGCGTACAGGCAGGGGTTGACTTCCTTTGTTATCTTACACCTGCTGAGCACTTGGCTTTGCCTGTTGTTGATGACGTTATTGCAGGTATTATTGCGTCTAAGATTGCCGCGCAGGCCGGTGAACTTGCGCTTGGCAGAAAGCATGCCGTAGAACGTGAAAATGCCATGAACAAAGCAAGAAAAGCTCTTGACTGGGACGGCATGACCAAAGCTGCTCTTGATCCTCAGGCTGTGATAGAACGCCGGGCTCCTCATAAGGACGAAGAAGTATGTGCAATGTGCGGAAAATTCTGTGCAGTAAAAATGTTAAATGACAGACATAAACATTAATTTGCCTGACTAGAGCATTTCCGGAAATACTTGCAAACTTACAGGGAAAGAACTTTTATCTCTGCTGTCTTTATCTGTAAAGCTCACACGTTCGCTAACAGCTAAAGCGAAAAAGTTCTCTCCCTGTACCCTCTCTCAAAACTTTTTAATATAAAAGCGTATAAAAATAAAATTCTTAAGATTTACTGGAAATGCTCTAAAATAGTTCGTCTAAAAAAAGCGCTGGATATGCCGGTGCTTTTTTTGTATACTTAATCAAAACCAAAGGAGAACTGCCGTGAGAAGAAAAGATAAAGAAATAACTTCTGAAGAGGAAATTCTAAAAATCGTTCTAAATGCTCGTGTTTGCCATGTTGCCATGCATGATGAAAAATATCCGTATATTGTGGCTCTTTGTTATGGTTTTGACCATCAAGGCGACAAAAAGTCTTTGTATTTTCATGTGGCAGCAAATGGCAAGAAGTTGGATTTATTGAGAAAAGACCCTCATGTTGCCTTTGAGATCGAAAAAGATGTCAGCGTATTCAGAGGTAAAAATGCCTGTGATTATTCTATGAAATATGAGTCAGTCTGCGGCACGGGAACTATGCGGATTGTAGAAGAAGAAAATGAAAAAATATATGGATTACAATGTGTTACAAAACATAATTCTTTTTTTGATAAAGATGAAAAACACACAAGTGCGGTAGATACAGAACTCTATAATGCATACTTTGGTCCTGAACATGTCCAACATATTATATTACTTGAATTAATTATTGAAAACTGGACAGGAAAGCGTTCTGTTCCGCAATAAGACCTAGTGAGTTATGCATGCATTATTTTTGAAAAACAGATAAAATCACATTATTTTTTAAAAAAAATGAAGAGGAAGAAAAAATCTTCCTCTTTTTTATTAATCGCTTTGTTATAGAAAACGGTTGATAATCAATTACCAATAAAACATGTATTCTTGTTTTTCTGAAAGAAAAACAAGCGCTGTGGGGGTATGGGGGAGCGGTAGCCGTTAGCGAGTTTTACGGATGCTTTAGCTGTAGGCGAGAAAACGAGCCGTACAGATAAAGACAGTG
>CAOMFZ010000197.1 GCA_948482415.1 uncultured Mailhella sp. | reverse complement strand
CTTAACGTCAAGTCAGTTTTTTCAATTAGGGTAAAAATGAATTTTTTATATTTTTTCTAGACTTCTTTATTTAACATATAAAATCAATGTGTTGCAAATAGATTTTTATTGTTTTCCGCAAATTTTTACCCGAAAAATCAAAATTTCATCCTGTTTTTTAAAAAAAATTAAAGAAAAGCTCACGAAACAGCACACAAAATTTTGAAAAAATCAGGCAACTTTTTGCGAGCAATATATCTTTTCTTCAGCGCATTTTTTATTAGGATAAAGTAAACAGAAATAAACAAGGAGTAGAAAATGAAACAACTTTTCAAAGGATTATCTTTTGCCTTGGGAGTTCTTCTTGCTGCCAACACGGTGCTTGCTGCCCCAAATGAAAACACTCTAAAAAAGGAACCCGATATGATAAAAACACAAAAATTAACATTAACAGAGACATGGGATAAAACATTTCCCAAAAGTGAAAAGGTCAGCCATAAAAAAGTAACCTTTGTCAACCGCTATGGCATAACGCTGGCTGCGGATATGTATGAACCTGAAAATGCAAAAGGCAAACTTCCTGCCCTTGCGGTGAGCGGACCTTTTGGCGCAGTCAAAGAACAGGTTTCCGGTTTTTATGCCCAAACAATGGCAGAAAGGGGCTTTCTTACCCTTGCTTTTGACCCCTCCTATACAGGCGAAAGCGGCGGCGAACCGCGGAATGTCACCTCTCCTGACATCAATATCGAAGATTTTTTAGCCGCTGTGGATTTTCTTTCTGTGCAGGACAATGTTAATTCAGAACAAATCGGGGTCATCGGCATTTGCGGATTCGGCGGCATGGCTCTCAATGCCGCGGCATTGGATACCCGCATTAAAGCCACGCTTACTTCTACCATGTATGACATGTCCCGCGTTTTTGCCAACGGCTATTTTGATGAAGAAAACAACGAAAAAGCCCGTTATGAAAAACGCAAAGCCATGAGTTTGCAGCGGACAGAAGATTATAAAAACGGTTTCTACGCCACAACCGGCGCATGGCCTGATATTGCGCCTGCTGATGCTCCCCAGTTTGTAAAGGATTATATTGCCTATTACCGCGGCAGAGAAAGAGGATTTCACCCTCGTTCCCAAGGTGAGGGACTGGGCTGGAATGTGACCGGTTATCAATCCTATTTCAATATGCCTATTTTGACTTACAGCAATGAAATCCGCAGTGCCGTCCTCATGATACACGGCGAAAAAGCTCATTCCTGCTATTTCAGCAAAGACGCCTATGCCCAAATGATAAAGGATAATCCGTATGCCGATAATAAGGAGCTTTTCCTTATCCCCAACGCCGTGCATACAGATTTATATGATAAAGCTGACGTCATTCCTTTTGATAAAATAGAAACTTTTTTCAGGAAATATTTAATGAATAAATAATACAAGAAAAAGCCCTCTTATGAGGGCTTCTTTATATATCACTATCAGCTCGTTATCTGATTCTTATAGCACAGGACGTGCGGAGCCCCTCGTACAGCTGTTAGGCAACTCAAAGAGTTAAGACTTACAGCCAGTAGGGGTTCTCGTACTTGGCGCTTACGCATAGCAAAGCTATAAGCGTAAAAGCGACCAAGTGACGCAGAGCGACAACATTTTTAAGTAAAAAAGCCCTCGTATGAGGGCTTCTTTATATATCATTAACAGCTCACTGTTATCTAATAAGACTGAGTGCCAGCTGGGGCAGAGTATTTGCCTGACCGAGCATACTGGTTGCCGCATTTGCCAGAGTTTGGTTGCGCACGAAATTGGTCATTTCACTTGCAACATCAACGTCAGAAACACGGGATTCGGATGCCTGCAGGTTTTCAGCCTGAATACTGATATTGGCAATAGTATTTTCCAGACGGTTTTGCATTGCACCAAGATGAGCACGAATGCTGTCCTTGGAAACAATCGCAGCCCTAATACCGTCAAGAGCCTTTTGTGCGCCTTCCTGGGTAGAAATTGAATATGCAGCAGAACCGGCGGCAGCGCTGTTGCCGACACCAAGAGCAGATGCCGTTGTTGCTCCAATTCTGATATAATAATAGTCTTCGTCAGAATCGTTGCCGGAACCAAAGTGGATCTTTAACGGTCCGGTTGAATTCAAACCGCTGCCGTCATGAGCTTGACTGTCAGTCTTGCCTGCTTCACCGCTCAAGTTGCCGTCCAGCAGCTTAATGTTGTTGAAGTCGGTTGACATGGAAATACGGGTGATTTCTGATGCCATTTGCTGATATTCCGAATCAATGATTGCACGCTGAACAGAGTCATAGGTACCGGTAGCGGCTTGTTCCGCAAGTTCCTTCATACGGATAAGCTTTTCATCGATGGTCTGAAGTGCGCCGTCAGCAGTTTGAATAAGACTGATACCGTCATTGGCGTTACGGATACCTTGCTGCAGTGCGGCAATATCCGAACGCATAAGTTCGCGTACTGCAAGGCCTGCGGCATCGTCTGCCGCTGTTTCAACACGAAGTCCGGAAGATAACTTACGGGTAGAA
>CAOMFZ010000196.1 GCA_948482415.1 uncultured Mailhella sp. | reverse complement strand
CTTTGAGGTGGTAGCGCTGCGAGGCGTGGGAGTTCGAGTCTCCCCCTGGGCACCACAATTAAGGCTTACGAAAGTGAGCCTTTTTTTGTCTTTAAAATGACGCTCGGTCAAGTGATCTCTGCTGTCCATTTGCGTAAAGCTCGCTCACTCGCTAACGCAAACGGCTTCGCCGCCATTCCGGTGGCTCCTGCTTGACACTCGCTCCTTTTACATTCTGTTAGATAACTCGAAGAGTTAGAAATCTTACAGAATGTTAAAGGTTCTCGTACCCGGCGTGGCTGCAAAATGAAATTTTAGTAGCCTAAGTCGGTGCCTTTTATATTCTGTTAGAGCATTTTTGGAAATACTTGCAATTTGTTTTTCTTGGGGGGAATTATTCCCCTCAAAAAATCAAGCAATCCCTTCGGGCTTGTTTTTTTCGCTACCGAAGGCGACAAAGTCGTTTCTGTTAGGCGAAGAATGAGCCTTACAGAACTGGACAGCAGAGCTAAAGTTTTCCCCCTGCAAAATTCTTAAGATTTTTCGGAACTGCTCCAGATATTTTGATTTTTGTATTGTTTTAAATTTTGTCATTATTTTTTTAACAATTTTGTATTAATACATAAAAAAAGATACATTATTATTGATTTCCCCGTCGAATATTTTTATTGACTAACTGTTTGATAACATGTATAAAAAAATTTCTTTTTCAATTTTGTTTAACCTTATATGGAGTGTGTAAACACATGGAACATTCCGAAGACGTCCAAATTGAGGAACAACAGGCTCCTCTGATTTTCACTGAAGGTCCGGCACCGATTATCAAACAGAAAAACCAGATTTTTACTGCCTGGTTGATTGCGTTTTTGGGTGCTGTGGGTATTATGGTAGGGCTTTGTTTGTATAAGCCTGACACCTATTGGGAAATTATTCTTTTTATTCCTGACGGGCTGTACATTACCTTTAAAATTACCCTTATTTCTATTTTCTTTGCTATCCCTATTGGTTTTATCACGGGACTTGGACGTCTTTCCAAAAACCGATTTATCAATACTGTTGCGTCAATTTATGTGGAAATTATCCGCGGTATTCCGCTGCTTATGCAATTATTCTATATCTATTACGCGCTTGGAAGTATTTTAAAGGTTTCTCCTACTGTTGCGGCTGTATCTTCCCTCAGTTTTTGCTTTGGTGCATACATGGGTGAAGTGTTCAGAGCCGGGATTTTATCTATATCCAAAGGTCAAACAGAAGCTGCCCGTTCTTTAGGCTTCAACAAAACACAAACCATGTTTTATGTTGTTTTGCCGCAGGCACTTAGAACCATAATTCCGCCTATCGGCAACGAATGTATCGCGCTTTTGAAAGATACATCACTTGTTTCTGTTATCGCCGTTGCAGATGTTCTTCGCCGCGGCCGTGAATATGCGTCTTCAACCTTTGAATATTTTGAAACTTATACAATGATTGCGCTCGTTTACCTTATTATTACGCTTTTGCTTTCAAAAGGTATGAGCATTATCGAAGGAAAATTATCTCACTATGACAAATCCCGTTAATTCATATAGTGCCTTGTCTGCGCCTGATTTACAAGCAGCTATTTCCATCCGCGGTGTATGGAAACTTTATGGTGATGTTGTTGCGCTTAAAGATTTAAATCTTGATGTGCAGTCCGGGGAAAAAGTTGTTATTATCGGACCTTCCGGATCCGGTAAATCAACGGCTCTTCGCACAATTAACAGATTGGAAGAGACACAGCTTGGGCAGATTTATATCAATGGGCAAAATATTTGCGATAAAAAGAATGATATCAACCTCATGCGTCAAAATGTGGGTATGGTTTTCCAAAACTTCAACCTTTTCCCGCACATGGACGTTATGAAAAATCTGACTATTGCTCCCATGAAACTGCGTAACGTTTCAAAAAGTGAAGCAGAAGACAGGGCATTGTTTTTATTGAAAAAAGTTGGCTTAGCTGACAAAGTGAAAGCTTATCCCTCCCAATTGTCAGGCGGACAGCAGCAGCGTGTAGCCATTGCCCGTGCCCTTGCCATGCAGCCCAGTATCATGCTTTTTGATGAACCAACTTCAGCTCTTGACCCTGAAATGATTGGAGAAGTTCTTGATGTTATGGTTAATCTTGCAAAAGAAGGCATGACCATGGTTGTTGTTACTCACGAAATGGGCTTTGCCCGTCAGGTTGCAGACAGAGTTATTTTCATGGACCAGGGCGTAATCTTGGAACAAGGCTCTCCCATGCAGGTTTTTGATTACCCGCAAAATGTCCGTTTACAGCAATTCTTGAAGCAAATTTTGTAAGTTTGTTTTATATTTTTTGTTTTTCTTGGGGAGAATGATTATCTCTGCTGTCGCTGCTTTAGTCGTTGTGACGCAGGAAACTACGAATAATGACAGCGTCTATAATACAATGGCTATGAATGATAACCTCTGTCTTTATCTGTACGGCGTTTTTATTGCCTACAGCTAGAGCATTTCCGGAAATAATTGCAACTTATTTTCCTTGGGGGGAATTATTCCCCCCAATCCCCCTACACGCAAAACCGTTA
>CAOMFZ010000195.1 GCA_948482415.1 uncultured Mailhella sp. | reverse complement strand
CTGGATCCCTATAAAAAAGTATTTTTGCAGGAAAACAAACTCAGTGAGTTTGCTCTTGATTTGCCAGGATTTTATGTCAATGAAGTCCACATTGAAAATGCCCGTATAAAGGCTGATACCGACGCACTTTCTTTTACAGGCGCACTGACAGGGCTTTATCCATTCAATCCCCTGATTTTTGGCAAGGCTCATGTTGATAATTTCAGTCTGCCGCGCTGGATTGGACCAACAAGGGAAATGAATGCCGGCTTATATAATGCTCTCAACAAAATTCAAGCTGATATTGATGTTTTCTGCACGCTCAAGGGTGTTTTTTCGCCAAAGCTTGAGGCAAAAGTCTTGGACTACACTGTACAGGGCAAAAGCGTGACCGCAAATTTTTCAGCGCCTGATATTTGCTTTGATTTAACCATGCGGTCTGAAAAAAATTCACCTCTGGACCTCAATCCCCTTTTTCCTGAAATCAATGGAAAAAATGCAGACAAAGTAAAACTTCCGCCTGCTGCCGTTGTTATTTCAGAAAACAGTCAGGCATCGGATAATTCGTCCATTTCCGTGGCTTATCATATTAATATCAATGTTCCCCGGCAAGCCCATATTTGGAAATTGGATTGTTCAAAGGTCAATGTACTTGTTGCTCCCAATAAAAAAAGTGACCCAACCATAAAAGTTGACGTGGACAATCTCTACACCGGAACCGCCAATGCCCTTGTTACGCTTTATGAGAAGCAAAAGCATGAAATTGCAGTTCAGGCGCAAAATATTCTTATTGAAGCACCCCTGCGCAATATTATCGGCTATACGCTCTGCACCGGACATGCAGATGCCGCAGTCACATTGCGACTGCAGGGATCAAATTTGGTACAAATATTAAATTCTTTGGAAATAAAAGGAAAAATCAATCTGATAGACGGAAATCTTCATTCAAAAGAACGTCTGCTCACACCCTATGCAAAACTGTATGCAGATATTGATTTAAAAGCAGTCCCTTTTAAAGCGGATAAGAAACTCCCGGAAAGTTTTGCTCTGAACGGCTTATGGCAATTTGACGGTGATTTTCCAAAATACAGCACAAAAATTTACTCTAAAAATTCCAGTATTAATTTTAGCACCACTGTGGGACAGCCGCTTTTCCGTACTCCGCAGCCAACGGATATTTTATTGAAAAATAAAGAAAATAAAGAAACTATTATAAACGGCAATGGAAAATTAGGTTTTCAATTAGACAACAATAAACTTATCCTTGAAAACTATAAGGGCACACTTCGTCATTCAAAACTCATCGCCAATATTGTTTTTGAGCATAAAGATAAACCCGCCTATAACGGCGATTTATATTTCCAGCATTTCAATCTTGGCGATTATATAAAAAGTGAGAAAAAAGACAAAAAGAATAAAACAAGTGATACAACAACAGCTAACGACACGGAAATGCCAAAAGACATAAAAGAAGACAAAAACCTTCCCCTTGATTTTATTTATAATACTGATGTCAGCCTTTCCATAAAAGCGGATAAACTCACTTTTTATGATATTACAACCAATAATTTTACGGGCAATATTAAAATTAAAGATCACAAAATCAGTATCAATAATTTAAAAACAAATCTAAAAAACGGATTTGCTCAAGCTTTGCTTGAAGGTTTAGTCAGAAAACATGATACTTTATATCAAATGCAAACACAATTCAAAATGAAAGGCACAAACCTTGATATGCTTTCCATTACCAAAATGCGCAAACAAGATACGCTCATGTCAGGAACCGGAGATATTGCCATTCAGGGAAATGCCCTCGTCAGCAAAACTTCAGATATTTTTAAAACCATGAATGCAGACTGGAGCATGCAGTTTAACAATGGCTACTTCCAAAGTTTTAAAGACCATGCCGCTATGCTTGAAGAACAGCAAAAAATACTGAAAAGCCCCCAAGGCATCAGCCCCGAATACACAGGCAAAACCAATTATACGGCACTGCTTGCAAGCGGCACCATAAAAAACGGCATTGCCCAAACAAAAAATATTACACTCAAAGGAACAGGATTATCCGTCATTGGCGAAGGTGAAATTAATCTTGTGACAGAAAAAATAAATGCTTTTGTCCGCGCCACCTATCTGGGCATTCCGGAAATTCCCATCACCATAACCGGATCTATAGACGACCCGAAATATGAAGTAAAAGTGATAACAGCAGTTTCAAAAACCATAGGAAATATTGGCACAGGCATTTTCAGAGTTTTTTCCGGTCTGATTTCTCAGCCCTTTAAATTGTTGATGCCATAGCATATTAACTTGCATTTTTTGTATAAGTTGTTATTTTTTATTAACACGGTATAAAAATAAAGATATAATGAATGAGGAAACTATGAAAATTAATAAATTAATCAGCATGTTCGCAATAGTTTTAGCGTTGTCTGTTTTCAGTACATTTTCCATGCCTGATAATGCTGACGCCAGACGTTTTGGAGGCGGCCACTCCATTGGCAGAACAACAACAGTAAGACCGTCAGCTCCTGCCGGTGTTACCTCAAATCAACATTTTCAACAGCAGCAGCGCTC
>CAOMFZ010000194.1 GCA_948482415.1 uncultured Mailhella sp. | reverse complement strand
GAACGGCGGCTCAAGAATGCCACAGGCGAAATTGAGCAATCCCATTGGTTTGATGCCTGGATTGTCAATGATGATTTGGAAAAATCCTATGATGAACTGCGCGCGTTTTATCTTTCCTGTACGCTTGAGCCAAAGCTTTGTTCGCAACTTTTGAAATCTGTTCTTGAAAAATAGGAGAGACTATGGCTGAACTTATTGTTGCACTCGATTTTAATAATGCAGGTGACGCATATAAACTTGCTGAAAAAATTCAAGGAGTTGTGCCTTGGGTGAAAGTGGGGCTTGAACTTTTTATTGCAGAGGGTCCGCAAATTGTGCAGAAATTTAAAGCTATGGGCTTTAAAGTTTTTCTTGATTTAAAATTATATGATATTCCCAATACGGTGAAAGGCGCAAGTGAGTCTGCTTTTCAGGCCGGCGCTGATTTGCTGACTATTCATTTATCCGGCGGAAAGCGCATGTGCGAAGAAGCTGTCAGCGTGAGCCGCAGTCATAATGAACGCATGAAAATTTTTGGCGTTTCTGTGCTTACCAGTTTTGATGAGGGCGAACTTATCGGTTATACCGGCAAATTGTCAGACCTTGTGGAAATGCTGGCAAAGGGTGCATCGGAATGGGGTGTGCACGGCATTGTCTGCTCCGGGCATGAAGTGGAAAAAATTAAAAAGACTGCGCCGAATCTTCTTTGTCTGACACCCGGTATTCGTTTGAATGATAATGCGGCGAGCGACGACCAACGCCGAATTATGACGCCGCGTAAAGCAGTGCTGGCAGGTTCCGATTTTCTTGTGGTGGGCAGACCCATTACCAAAGCAGAAGATCCGAGAAGTGCGGCTATAGCTATCAATGCAGAAATTTCAGAAACCATGAGAGAATTAAATAAATAGGAAATTGCCATGGGACAGTTTAAACAAGATAAAATTTATGGTGTTTTTTCTTCTCAGGAAATCAAGAAAGTGGGAACAGGCACAACAACCCGAAAAACCGTGGCTAAAATTTTCTGGTTTGTGGAAGAAAATGAGGACGGTTCTATTACCGTGCAGTCTATTAATGCTAATTATGTTCCAACCGGGGTAAAAAAGACCATTACTAAAGAAGTGTTATTGGAAAAATATTCTCCGGAGCCTGAATTTTATGCAAGTACTGTTTATCCAAAAATGAAAGAATTGAATAACACGCTTGACAGTGCTGACCAATCAAGAAAAAATGGCGAAACATTTACTGCTGAATTTGAATATAATCATGCTTTAAAAATTGATGTGGCAAATGTGCGGGCAAATTTTGGTATTGGTCTGACGTATTTAGAGCGCGGAGATTCTGAAAAAGCAAAAAATATTTTTCAGCGTTTAATCAATCTTGAGGGTGCGTATTCTGAGGAGCATAAACACTTATTTAATGAATTTGGGATAAATTTGCGCAAATCAAAAATGTTTTCTCAGGCTGTTGAATATTATAACAGAGCGCTTAATCTCAATAAATCAGATGAAAACCTTTTTATCAACCTGGCTCGAGTGTATTTGGAGCAAAAACAATATGACAGCTGTTTTGAGGCACTTGCGGCTGCTTTGGAACTTTCTCCAAAGCATGAAATTGCAACTAAATTTGTGGTGTGGATGAAAGATAAGTCGCTGATTACACCAAAACAATTTGAAGAAGTACAAAAATTTATTTAATTCGCTTTGTTCTAAAAAGAGGTTGATGAATAAATCAGATTTTAAAAATAACTTCTTGTTTTTATGAAATAAAAACAAGCGATGAGGGGGCATGGGGGAGCGGTAGCCGTTAGCGAGTTTACGAGCTTTACGGATAGCGACAGCAGAGATAATCATTTCCCCATAAAAAAAGAAAATTATATATTTTCCAATCATTTTACACAAGTATAAAATCAACCTAAAACTAAAACAAAGCAATTTAATTTAATACGGTATGAGAAAAGTAATTTGGAAAAAGCAAGCTGCAAAGTCAAATTATGAAATTCCTGCTTCTGTTCGTGAAGAATTAGGGATTTCTCCCCGCCTTGCGTCCATTTTACAGGAAAGAAATATAAAACAAGAGGAAATTGCTTCCTTTTTATATCCCCATTTGCGCTATCTTGCTCTGCCTGAAAAATGGCCCGGAGTGACAAAGGGAGCAAAATGTCTGGTTGACGCGCTTTTAGCCGGAAAAAAAATTGTGGTTTGGGGCGATTATGATGTTGACGGCATTACCGGGGTTTGCGTTGTTTTAGAGGTTTTGCACTATTATGGCTTTGAGCCGCTTTGGCATTTGCCTGAACGTATTTCCGAGGGCTATGGTTTAAACGAGTCTGTCCTTGAAAGTTATGCCGAACAAGGGGTCAATGTTTTATTGACCGTTGACTGCGGAATTTCAGATTTTAAAGCCATTGAACGGGCAAACGAATTAGGCTTTACCATTATTATTTCTGATCACCATTTACCGCAGGAATTATTGCCGCAGGCAAATGTTCTTTGCAACCCCAAGCTGGGAGATTGTCCCTGCTCTGAGCTTGCCGGGGTTGGCGTGGCATTTTTTCTTATGGCAGAAGTCAATACCTTATTA
>CAOMFZ010000193.1 GCA_948482415.1 uncultured Mailhella sp. | reverse complement strand
TAATGATTACGAGTTTGAAATGCTGTGCAAAGATATTTTGGAGAAAAAACTAGGGTAGGCAATATTTTTTTCTTCTTCGTCCGGACCGCTGATAAAAACGGGATTATAGCCTTTTTTACAAAGCTGAAAGGCAAGTTCTGCCCAAAAATCAATATCAGGGCGTTTAGCTTTTTCGCTTGCTCCAACAAATAAACCAATTTTTCCGTTTTGTTTCCCCTGCGGAACAGGCCATTTTGCTGCCAGCATATTTTGGGGATTAATGCAGTCCAGGGCATTTAAATCAGCCCAGTGCAGACGGTTATAATGGTTATTATGGGTGAGGGAAGCTCGGTATAACTGCCATTTTCCAAAAATTTGCCGGCAGTTATTTTTTTCTTCCAAGCCGTAAAGATGATTTTTTTCAAGTTTTGCTGCAAGGTTAGCCGTGTCTTGTCGGTGACTTAAATTAATTACAGTGTCATAGGAAAAATTTTTGAGATATGCCATTTCACGAGTGGGGATATAGGTCACCTGCGGGGAAAGGGGCAGGAGTTCTTTATAAAATTTCTCTTCTGCCAGAACAAAAATCTCTTTATCGTCCTGTTTTTTGAGCCAGGCAAAAAGAGGATAAGTAAGGACTAAATCGCCAAGGCGTTGGGCTTGGATAATAAGATTTTTCATATTATTTTATACTTTATACCCTTATTTATTAACCGTTCCACTTGTCTGCATATACCTAAAAGCATATCCATTTCATGTCTGCGTATATCTTTTCTGTCTAAAAAGCGTGCCATGGGCAAAAAGAAATAGTCCGGATTGCTTTCCTGAATAACATCAATCTGCGTAAGTATATGTTTCAGCTTTTCATGCAGTAATGACCTTTCTTCACTGGTAATTCTGCGGGAAATTGCCCCTTTGTCTCTTTGGCGCATTTTGTGTTTTTCCGGGGATAACTGGTAAATTTCATACAGTATCAGGAGAACTGCCTGTGCGAGATTGAGAGAAGAACAGTCAGGGGAAGTCGGGATGGTTACAAGTCTGTGACAATGCTCTAAATGGTGATTTTCAAGCCCTCTGTCTTCCGGACCAAAAAGCAGGGCAACATGTTCGCCTTTTTGTAAGTATCGGATAATTTCTTGCGCACATTCTCTGGGCGTATGCGTTTCACGGCGGACGCCTCCTACTCGTGCGCTGGTTCCCACACAAAAAACACAGCCTTTTATTGCTTCTTCAACCGTATCAAAAACCTGTACTTGCTCCAAAAGTGCCATGCCCTGTTTGGTGGCAAGGGGACCGGCTTTTTTGATGTCCCACATTTCAGGCTTGACCAGTGAAATGGGTGCAGAGCCAAAATTGGCAGAAGCCCTTGCCGCAGAGCCGATATTTTCAGGAAATCGTGTTTCCACAAGGATAAGATGCAGGAACTCAAACATAATTACAGCGCTGCAAAAAGGGTTTTTGCGGTGAAGAAGACGAGATAAATACCCAGTCCGAATTTAAGCAGCATGCCTAAAAATTTGCCCATAACAATGGCACAGGCAACTTTGCCGGCTTGTTCCGTTTCTTTATGGCTGATATATTTTTCTGATAAAAATGATCCCACAAATGCGCCCAGCAGCGTGCCGAAAATTGCACCCAATCCCAAAAGAAAAGGCATAAATAAAATGCCGCCTGCAATGGCGCCGATTATGCCAAAAATATTGGAAGCTGTGGAGGCGTTGGCTTTTTTTCCGTGTTGAATTTGTAAATAAAATTCAGCTGCTTCACCCGTTATGAGCAGTGTAAAAAATAAAACCCAGTAGAGAAAATAATATGTTCCGTCCGGGACAAAAAAAGCACTGATAATGATTAAAACAGCGGCTATCCAGTTTCCGGGCAGAGAAATAAAATTTAAAAATATCAGTAAAAATAAAATAATAACAAAAATTGTCGCAAAAATATTTGAAAACATATTAACCCTTTGAAATAAGATAGAAATAGTATAGTTGGAGCCCGCATTTTTGGCAAGTATTAACGCATGTGATTTTTTCTTGTGATTTGTGTGTTTTTAGCTTAGAGAAAAGTATCTTATTTATGGAGCATATAATATGATATCTCAAGGTATTAGTTCCGTTCTTTTATTGATTGGCTCAAATATTTTTATGACGCTTGCATGGTACGGGCATTTAAAAATGCGGACAGAGTTTACATGGTTTGCGTCTTTGCCGCTTCTTGGGGTCATTATTTTCAGCTGGGCTATTGCTTTTTTTGAATATTGTCTGCAAGTTCCTGCCAATAAAATAGGTTTTGTGGAAAATGGCGGTCCCTTTGATATTATGCAGTTAAAAATTATTCAGGAAGTCATTACCCTGACCGTGTTTACCATTTTTTCCGTTATTGCTTTTAAAACACAATTAAAATGGAATCATCTCGCGTCATTTATCTGCATTATTATGGCTGTGTATTTTGTGTTTAAAAAATGAAAACCGACATAAGATCGGTGTGCCGATTTTCCATGCTTGAGAGAATAAGTTTATTTTTTAGAGCATTTCCGGAAATACTTGCAATTTGTTTTTCTTGGGGGGAATTATTCCCCCCAAACCCCCTACACGCAAAACCGTTATAG
>CAOMFZ010000192.1 GCA_948482415.1 uncultured Mailhella sp. | reverse complement strand
GTTCAAAATCGAGTTTTGCTTCGCCTTTGAATTTATAGGCACCATGGCTTGTGCCGATAGCAACAGCCAGAGAATCACAGCCGCTTCTCTGCACAAATTCAACAGCCTGATCAGGATCAGTGTACACGGATTTTTCAGCAGAAACATGTTCTTCCACGCCTGCTAATTGTCCAAGTTCAGCTTCAACCCAAACGCCTTTATCATGGGCATAGTCCACAACTTTTTTGGTAATGGCGATATTTTCTTCAAAACTGTGATGAGAACCGTCAATCATAACAGAAGTAAAACCGCCGTCAATGCAGGCTTTACAAATATCAAAGTCTGCGCCGTGGTCCAAGTGCACAACAACCGGCAAATCATTTTCCTGAAGAGCAGCTTCTGCTAATTTCATAATATAGGGTTGTCCTGCGTATTTGCGGGCTCCGGCGGAAACTTGCAGAATAACAGGGGATTTTTCTTCAGAAGCAGCTTGCATAATACCTTGTATAATTTCCATGTTATTGATGTTGAATGCACCAACAGCATAGGACTCGGCGTAAGCGCGAGCAAACATTTCTTTTGGTCCGACTAAGGGCATATATCCTCCAAGCATGCATAGTTTATAATAACAATCAATACTACAAAGTGAAATTTTTGGCAATGTATAAGGGATAAAAATAAAAAATTATTTGCAGAAAAAAAGCAAATTTTATGGTTTGACGAAGAAGCTTATCTATGCAAAAATGTCTGCTTACTTCCATTCTATAAGGATTAAGTATGCATAGAATTTGCATTAAAGATATTCAAAAAGATATTCCGGTTGGTGAGGGTATTTGTTCTGTCTTTCTGGTAGGTTCCGCACAAAAAGCAGAAGGAAAAAACGGTCCTTTCTGGTCTTTGAAACTGCGCGATGCCACAGGCACGCTTGATGCAAAAATTTGGGCTCCGCTCAGTCAAACTGTTGCAGAGCTGAAAATGGGCGATTTTGTGGAAGTCAAAGGCAGAACGTCTCTTTTTCGCGAGCAGCTGCAATTTACGGTTGATGCCCTGCGCTTAGTGGAAAATCCGGAAGAGCTTTCCATGGGTGATTTTATTCAGACGTCTGCTGTGGAACCCGCTGAAATTTTAGCGCAGATTGAAGAAAAAATCAGCGAAGAAATTACCTATGCGCCATGGAAAGATTTTTGTAAAAGTGTACTCAAGGACCCCGGAATACGGGCAAAACTCCTGCTTGCGCCTGCGGCAAAGTCTGTCCACCATGCCTATGCAGGTGGGCTTTTGGAACATATGTTTTCTGTGGCAAGCCTTTGTTTAAAGCTTTCCGATCATTATCCGGAACTTGACCGGCAAACCCTTTTCGTTGCAGGGCTTTTTCATGATATTGGCAAACTTGACGAACTTTCAGGAGGGCTTGCCAATGATTATACTGACGAGGGAAAAATGCTTGGGCATATTATTCAGGGTATACTTATTTTGAAACCATTTTTGGAAAAAGCAAAGGTTGACCCTGCTCTTGCCCTGCATTTTGAACATCTTATTTTATCTCACCACGGTGAGCCTGAATTCGGCGCTCCCCGTGTTCCGCTTAGCCCGGAAGCATTTTGCCTGCATTATGCGGATAATATGGACGCAAAATTAGCACAGTGCCGTGAAGCGTTTAGTCAGATACAGGGGAAAGAAGAACAGGAAAATCAGGAAATTGCCTGGTCTGCATGGGTTAATTTGCTGAACAGAAGTTTATGCAAAATGCCTCATACACCAAAAGCAAAAGAAAAAGAAACAGGCAAAGCAAAAAAAGATCCAAAGGGTAAGCAAGGCTCACTTATGGGATTTTTTGGATAGGTGATAAACATGGCAGGCGTATTTATCAGTCTTGAGGGTATTGAGGGCGCAGGAAAAACAACCCTTATTCAAAAAATGATTGCATATTTTGAAAAAGCCGGCAAAGAAGTGCTTTTGACCCGTGAACCGGGCGGCAGCGAACTCGGGCAGAAACTTCGCCAAATTATTCTGAATGCAGAGGAAAAAATTTGTCCCGCGGCTGAATTGTTTCTTTTTTTAGCAGACAGGGCAGAGCATGTGCAAAGCTGTATAAAACCGGCTTTGGCGCAGGGAAAAATCGTGCTTTGTGACAGATTTATTGACAGTACTGTAGCCTATCAGGGCTATGGGCGCGGCATGGATATCAAAGAATTGCAAATGCTCAATGACCTTGCTGCGCATGGGCTGAAACCTGACTTGACGATAATTTTAGACCTTGCCCCTGAAATTGGCTTGGCACGGGCAAATGCCAGAAATAAAGAGTTAAACCTGACGATTAAAGAGGGGCGTTTTGAAGCCGAAGCCCTGGAATTTCACCAAAAGATTCGTGCAGGTTTTTTAGCCTTGAGCAAGCAGGAAGATCGTTTTTTTGTTGTTAATGCTGAACAAACTGCAGAAGCTGTTTTTGCGGACGTGTGCAAAAAACTGCAAAGCTTTCTTTAGAGCAGTTTCGGATAACATTCAGAATAGTTATGTCATGGTGTAACTTCAACAGCACAGGAAGTGCGAGCCTCGCAGAGCGAGCGAAACGAAAACCACGCTTTTCGTGAGCGAGAGCGAGTGTCAAGCAGGACGCTTGACCGAGCGT
>CAOMFZ010000191.1 GCA_948482415.1 uncultured Mailhella sp. | reverse complement strand
CTTGGGAAATTTATTTTAAAAAGTTTTGTAAAGGGGTGCAGGGGGAGAAACTTTTTCAGCTACCGGAATGGCGGCGAAGCCGTTTCCCTTATGCCGAGTTTACGAGGTTTAGGGAAATAGACAGCAGAGCTAAAGTTTTCCCCCTGCATAGAAAAGTCGCAAGATTTACCGGAATTGCTTCAGGCTTTTTAGTCTTTGCTTTCGTTGGTTAAAATACCGCGTTTAGATTGGCGGATAAATTCAATATAGGTTTTTATTTCCGGTAAGTGCCCGTATTCTGCTTCAAGCTGGTCGAGGGCATCGGGACGGGGAATATCAGACTGCCATGTGAGTTTGAAAGCCTGTTTCATGGCGGAGAACAATTCCTGACTGGCGCGCATGCGGCGCAAGCCCACGATATTAGGGGAATGGACAGTTGCACGGTTTCCCACAGCCAACATATACGGGGGCAAATCCTGAGGAATGCCGGAAGCTCCGCCCACAAATGCATGGGTGCCAATGCGGGTGAACTGGTGCACAGCGGAAAGTCCGCCTAAAATAGCAAAATCGTCAACAATGCAGTGTCCTGCCAAGGTGGCGTTATTGCTCATAACAATATTATTGCCCAGCTGGCAGTCATGGGCAATGTGGCAATATGCCATAATCAGGTTATTATTGCCTATTTTGGTGACTAAACTGCCTGCTTCGGTGCCGCGGTGCAGGGTGGCAAATTCGCGGATATTATTGTTATCCCCAATAATCAGTTCGCTTTTTTCGCCGTGGAATTTTAAATCCTGCGGTTCGCCGCCAACCATGGCATAGGAATGGATATGGTTGCCTTTGCCAAGGGTGGTATATTGTTTGACAGAAGCAAAGGCGTCGATAATGCAGTCATCACCGATAACAACATCGTCTTCAATATACGCGCAAGGTCCAATGGTAACATTATTGCCGATTCTTGCACTGGGAGCAATAAAGGCTGCACTGTGTATGGAATTAGCCATTGATATGTCCTTTTAATTTATCTCATCAGCTTTGGCTGAAGAGGCAGTGAGGGTTGCCTGTGCAACAAGCTGTCCGTCAACATATGCTTTTGCGTCCATTTTCCATAATTGCATTTTATGCTGCAAGTTGGAGCATTCAAGCACAAGCCTGTCACCCGGAACAACAGGACGGCGGAATTTTGCTTTTTCAATGCCGGTAAAAAGATAGACAATATTATCTTTTTCTGTATTCAAATTGAAAGAATTGGCAACAAGAATAATGCCTGTCTGCGCCATGGCTTCAATAATTAAAACGCCGGGCATAACAGGCGCTGAAGGAAAATGTCCCTGAAAAAAATGTTCATTGAAAGTCACATTTTTATAGGCTGTAATTTTTTCACCAGGGATAAGTTCTGTTACTCTGTCAATCAAAAGAAAAGGATAACGGTGAGGCAGCAGCTTCATGATTTCCTGAATTTTTATTGCATTAAAAGTCTTTTCTTCCATAGTTGTTCCTATTTTTTAGAGTCTTGTTCCTGCTCAAGTTTGGCGAGCTGCTTTTCAAGAGCTGAAACGCGTTTGAATAATTCTGGAATTTTAGGCTGTAAAATTGAGTGACGCATATAGGTGCTGTAGTCCATGGTTGGAGAACCGCTGACTACGCTGTTTTCCGGCAAATCTTTGGTAACACCGGCTTGAGGACCAATGGTGACATTGTCATGGACAGTGATATGCCCTGAAAGGCCGGCTTGTCCGGCAAGGGTGCATTTATTGCCGATTTTTGTGGAACCGGCTATGCCAACCTGTGAAATAACCAAAGTTTCTTCGCCAATTTGGACATTATGTCCGATTTGCACAAGGTTATCAATGCAGGTATGCCTGCCCACACTGGTTTTAGCAAGGGCTGCTCTGTCAATGGTTGTATTGGCGCCAATTTCTACATTATCTGCAATCTGCACATGTCCAATTTGAGGAATTTTTTGAATGCCGAAATCTGTGCGTACAAAGCCAAAGCCTTCGCCGCCAAGAACAACTCCGGGCTGTAAATAGCAGTTATCGCCCAAACTTGTGCGGGACATGAGCACACAGTTGGGGGTAAGGGTGCAATTATCTCCCAGTTTACAGTATTCGCCGATATAGACGCCGGAGAAAATGGTGCAGTTAGCACCAATCTGCGTATTGGCGCCGATGACTGCAAAGGGATAAATAGTGCAGTTTTCGCCGATTTTAGCAGAGGGGTCAATGAAAGCAAGGCTGCTGACGCCCTCAAAAAAGCCTTCTTTTTCTGCAAAAAGCCCCATACAGCGCGCAAAGGAAAAATAGGGATTACTGCTGATAACCGCATTTTTTACTTCCCCTGCATGGTCGGGACTGATAATAACCGCGCCGGCGTTTGTGGTTGCAATTTGTTTGATATATTTAGGATTTGCCAAAAAACTCAGTTCTGAGCCTGTAGCTTCTTCAAGGGTGTTGAGTCCCGTAATGGTGAGATTATCCCCTTGCCAGCTTTCTCCTAAAAAATCTGCTATTTCAGCTAATGTAAATTTTTTTGCCATAATTTTGGATAATAAAAAGCCTGCATGAAAATGCAGGCTTTTGAAAATTAAAGTTTAAATTTAGAGCCTCTTTCTTTCCAAATCTTATTGAC
>CAOMFZ010000190.1 GCA_948482415.1 uncultured Mailhella sp. | reverse complement strand
AATTTTATAATTATCTTTTATAGTTATAAAATCAACCTGATACTAAAACAAAGCATATTAGAATAATTCTAAATTTAATTAAAGTTTTTAATTCTTTCTTTTCAATAGATTAACCACCGAATAAGGATTTTGTGGCATAGAATTAATTATTTTTTTATGCTATGATAAAGAAAGTAATACAATTACAGCAGGTTAAAAATTATGATGCAGAAACCCAAAAATTTAGCACCAGCCATTCTTTCTGAAAATGCAGAACTGGTTCTTTCAAAACGCTATTACCACAAAGACGATAACGGTAATTGCATTGAAAACGCAACAGACCTTTTTTGGAGGGTTGCTTCTTCCATTGCCGAAGAAGAAAAAAAATACCCAAAATCCAGCCATGACGCAGAGAAATTAGCGGAAAAATTCTATACACTTATGGCTAACGGCTATTTTCTGCCCAATTCACCCACCCTTATGAATGCAGGCTCAAAATTAGGACAATTAGCAGCTTGCTTTGTATTGCCTGTCGGGGACTCCATTGAAGAAATTTTTGACGCTATAAAATATGCAGCCATGATTCATAAATCCGGCGGCGGCACGGGCTTTTCTTTTACCAATATCCGTTCAAAAGATTCACGGGTAGGAACAACGGGCGGCGTTGCTTCCGGGCCTATTTCTTTCCTCAAAATTTTCAATACCGCCACAGAACAAATCAAACAAGGCGGCACTCGCCGCGGCGCCAACATGGGCATTTTGCGTGTTGACCACCCTGATATTCTGGAATTTATCCGCGCCAAAGAACAAGACGGTGAATTTATCAACTTCAACCTCTCTGTAGCCCTGACTGAAAAATTCATGGAAGCTGTTGATAAAGGTGAAAATTACGATCTTATCGACCCCCATTCCAAGGCTGTCAAAGGCACACTCAATGCGAAAGAAGTTTTTGACATCTTAGTCAATAAAGCATGGGCAAGCGGAGATCCCGGCATTGTTTTTCTGGACAGAATTAACCGTGATAACCCAACCCCTGCCCAAGGCGATATGGAATCCACCAACCCCTGCGGCGAACAGCCTCTTCTTCCTTATGAATCATGCAACTTGGGCTCCATCAACCTTTCAAAATTTGTTATTGCCAACAATATCACTGAAGATAAAGACAAATCCATTGACTGGGACAGTCTTAAAGACGTTATTCATACTGCTGTGCGCTTTCTTGACAACGTCATTGATGCGTCTAAATTCCCTCTTGAAAAAATTGAGGAAAAAGTTCGTACCAACCGTAAAATTGGTCTGGGCGTCATGGGTTTTGCAGATATGCTCTTTGCCCTTGAACTTCCCTATAATTCAAATGATGCCCTCAAACTTGCTGAAAAAGTTATGGAATTTATCCAAACAGAAGGACGTAATGCTTCCCATGTATTAGCAGAAGAAAGAGGAGCATTCCCTGCATTTTCCGAATCTATTTACAAAGACGGAAAGCCCCTTCGCAACGCAACCATTACCACCATTGCCCCTACCGGCACCCTTTCCATTATTGCAAGCTGTTCTTCCGGTGTGGAACCTATTTTTGCGCTTGCATTTGCCCGCCACGTTATGGACGGCGAACGCCTTATCGAAGTCAACCCTTATTTTGAAAATGCATTGAAATCAAGAGACTTATATACCTCTGAACTCATGGAAGCAGTCACCAATGTGGGATCTGTTGCCAGCTTTGATTTTCTCCCCCAATCCATTCGTGATGTTTTTGTGACTGCCATGGATATTTCCCCGGAAGCACATCTCAGAATGCAGGCTGCTTTCCAAAAATACACGGACAATGCTGTTTCAAAAACCGTGAACCTGCCTAATAACGCCACGGTGCAGGATATTGACCATATTTACAGACTTGCCTATACACTCGGCTGCAAAGGGGTAACCATTTACCGCGACGGCAGTAAATCCGGGCAGGTACTCAATATCGGCAGCAAAAAAGAAGAAAAAGCACAGGCTCCACAGCAATCTCCGAGTGTTGTGCGCCAACGCCCCGATATTGTTGAAGGATTTACACAAAAAGTTAAAACCGGTCTGGGCGTTTTATACCTGACTGTTAACGAAATCGACGGACAGCCCTTTGAAGTTTTCACCACCATTGGCAAATCCGGCCGTTCCATTACCGCAAAGGCAGAAGCCATCGGACGCCTTGTCTCCCTTTGTTTCCGTTCCGGCGTGCCTGTTCGTGATGTTGTGCAGCAGCTCAAAGGCATTGGCGGCGAACACCCTGTTTTCCAAAAGAAAGGCATTTTGCTTTCTATTCCTGATGCCATTTCCTGGGTACTTGAAAACAGATATTTAAAGGGTGAAGCACCTGTTCCTGCCACAAAAGACCAGGATTTACAAAATCCTTCCTGCCCTGAATGCGGCTCTGAAATGACTTTCCAGGAAGGTTGTCACATTTGCCAAAATTGCGGCTATAGCCGCTGCGGCTAGAGAATTTCCGGTAAATCTTGAGAATTTTTTTATGCAGGGGAAAAACTTTTGAAAAAGTTTCTTCCCCTGCACCCCTTTACAAAACTTTTTTAAATAAATTTCCCTAGAACAACAAGAAACCACATAATAAACAAAACCGTTATAGACAACGTCTATAACG
>CAOMFZ010000189.1 GCA_948482415.1 uncultured Mailhella sp. | reverse complement strand
TTTTTTGACTAAGTGTCAACAAAAAAGAAACTAAAAAATTAACTTTTTTAGCTTATTCCACATGGTTTAAAAGTTTTTTGTCTTTTAAATCTGCGAGTAACGGGATAGCAGAAATAAAAACAGAAGTTCTTATACACTATTTTTTAAATAAATGCACGCTTTTTTTTGCAAAAAAAATTTTTTTTATTCTTGCTTATTTTGCAGGCTTATTTTAATATTCCCATGTGAGGTAAATATGACAAAAATAAGAAAAAGTTTTTTACAGTTTATTTTTTCCGGTTCGCTGATGCGCCGCTGGAATGATAAGCTTCGTCCTGTTGAGCTGTATGAAGTGGATAAGCAAGCTCATAAAATGATTACGGCATTTTTGTTGTATAAATTGAAGTCTCGTGACCTTGAAGACGATATTGCCCTTGACCTTGGAGCGGAAATTATTGAGGGCTGTATTTTTGATTATATGTATCGTCTTGTTATTACTGATATTAAGCCTCCTGTTTTTTATCAAATCCGTGAAAACAGAGAACATTTTGAGCAGCTGACCAATTGGGTTTTTGAAGAGCTTGAACCCATTGTAAAGCCTATAGATGAAGATTTTTGGAAACGTTTTGTGGCGTATCATGTTGATGCGCTCGATCATCAGGACGACAGCCCCGCAAAACGAATTTTAACGGCTTCCCATTTATTTGCCTCAAAATGGGAATTTAATTTAATTCGTTCTCTGAATTTTTTTGATGAAGAACTCCGTGATATTGACGCGTCCTTTACAGAACAGCTGCAATCCATGAAAGACGTGCAGGGCGTATCCGATTTGCTCATAAGCGCCGGCGGCAGTCCTTTTGCACGGGTAGCCAATCTTTGCGGACAGCTGCGTTTCCAAATCCGCTGGTCACAAACAGCCCGTGTTCCTGAAACGTCTGTGCTCGGACACATGTTTATTGTAGGCGTTATTGCCTATCTGATGTCCATTGAGCAGGGACTTTCCAAAGCGCGCGCGGTCAATAATTTCTTCAGTGGTTTGTTCCATGATTTGCCGGAACTTTTGACGCGTGACATTATTAATCCTGTGAAAAAATCTGTGAAGGAACTTCCTGAAATTATTCACCAATATGAAAAAGATGAATTGGAACGCCGTATTTTGGATCCGCTTCGCAGTGCCGGTTATGAAGATATTGTGAATTGCCTTTCCTATTATTTAGGGGTTGGCTATTCTTCCGAATTTTTAGAGCAGTATCAGGACGAGCTCGGCATTGTGCATACTCTGGATACTTTTGAAGAGATGAAAGAATATAATGAAGACCTCTATAACGGCAAGGACGGTGCACTTATCAAGGCGTGCGATTCACTTGCCGCACTTCTTGAAGTGTATACGTCTATTTATTATGGAGTTTCTTCTGTGCAGCTGCATGATGCCATGGCAAGACTGCGCTCAGAATGCAAGCAGTATCAGTTTGGCGATTTTGATTTGAAAGCTTTACTTGCTGACTTTAATTAGTTGATTGCCATGAGCGGAATTTAATGGGGAGAATATATGGGCGTTGGTATTGTTATACCTGTGTGGAATTTATGGGAAAAAATGACATTTCCCTGTTTGCAGTCTCTTGTAAAACATACTGACCTTTCTGATATTCAGGTTTATTTAGTGGACAATGCCTCTACTGATAAAACGGCAGCGCATGCCGAGGCAATAGGGCAGTCTCTGTTTGGAAAAGAGCAGTTTACCTATATCCGCAATTCGGAAAATATGGGCTTTGCCATTGCCTGTAATCAGGGAGCAGAAGCAGCTCAAAAAGACGGACATGAATATATTTTATTTTTAAATAATGATACCATTGTGACGCCAAATTGGCTGCCGCCTCTGGTGAAAGCGCTTGACAGCCATCCCAATCTTGGCATGGCGGGACCTTTGCTGCTTTTTCCTGACGGTACAGTGCAGCACTGCGGAGTAACGGTAACGCCTGTTCAGCAGGTGGGACATATTTATTCAGGATTTTTGCCCGCTCATCATGCTGTTTTGCGCAAAAGAAAATTTCGCATTATTACTGGGGCTGTGCTTTTATGCCGCACTAAACAGTTTTTTGCCTTGGGAAAATTTTATGAGGGGTATAAAAACGGCATGGAAGATATTGACCTTTGCTATACCTATACAGAGCATGGGTTTATGCATCAGGTTGTGTCTGAAAGTATTGTCTTTCATTATACCAGCCAGACTGCCGGACGTTTAGACAAGGATATGGATAACAGCAAACTGCTTTTTTCCCGCAAGCCCCGCATTATTCCTGATGCCCATTTATATTATACACAGGACGGATATATTCCTGCATTAACAAAGGATTTTGTCTTTTATCCCCGCCTTGCAGAAGAAAAAAGAAAGGAATTTAATAAAGCTGTTTTGACGCAGTATTCTGATAATCTTTGCAAAGAATATCTTGTGAAAGAACCCTTTTGGCATGACGGCTATCAAATTCTTATCCAAAGTCTGGTGAAGCAGGGGAAGATTCTTGAAGCCTTTGCCTATTGTCAGCGGGCGGCAAATCTTTGTTATTCAAAGCATACTGTCACGCTGCTTATTGAGCTTGCGGCAAAGCTTGATGATAAAGCTCTGTTTAATGATGTAAAACAATCATTGATAAAACAATTAAATAATGATGTTGTGAATGTGTATAAACAAAAATTTCACCATGTTATGCAGGGCGACAGCTGGCACGATAAACTTCTTGCCACCCAGGAACTAGATACAGACGAGTTCGGAGTATATTAATATTTTTCTTTTTTCTTGGGGGAGATTATCTCCCCCAAACCCCCTAAACGCAAAACCG
>CAOMFZ010000188.1 GCA_948482415.1 uncultured Mailhella sp. | reverse complement strand
ATAAGGTTTTGAATTTCCTGTTCAGAAAGACCGGAAGAAGCTGTGATTTGAATGGATTGTTCTTTTCCTGTTCCAAGGTCTTTAGCAGAAACATTGACGATACCGTTGGCGTCAATATCGAAAGAAACTTCGATTTGCGGAACGCCGCGTGGTGCCGGCGGAATACCGGTCAAGTCGAAGCGGGCCAAGGTCATATTGTCGCCGGCCATTGGTCTTTCACCTTGTAAAACATGGATAGAAACTGATGGCTGGTTGTCAGCAGCGGTTGTAAAGGTTTGGCTTTTTCTGGTTGGAATTGTTGTGTTGCGTTCGATAAGCTTTGTGAATACACCGCCCATGGTTTCAATACCAAGAGAAAGCGGGGTAACGTCGAGCAGGAGAACGTCTTTTACATCACCAGCCAAAATACCGCCTTGAATGGCTGCCCCCATAGCAACAACTTCGTCAGGGTTCATGGAACGGTTAGGTTCTTTGCCGAAAAATTCGCCAACTTTTTGCTGGACGAGAGGCATACGGGTCATACCGCCGACAAGCACAACTTCGTCAATATCTTTTGGAGATAAACCGGCATCAGCAAGAGCTTTTCTGCAAGGTTCAATACTGCGTTCAACGAGGTGCATAACGAGTTGTTCGAGTTTAGCACGGCTCAATTTTACCATTAAGTGCTTTGGACCGGTTTGGTCAGCAGTGATAAACGGCAAATTGATTTCACTTTCCATGGACGTTGAAAGTTCTTTCTTTGCGTTTTCGGCTGCTTCTTTTAATCTTTGCAAAGCCATGCGGTCTTGAGCAAGGTCAATGCCGTTTTGTGCTTTGAATTCATCGACAAGGTATTTGATAATGCATTGGTCAAAGTCTTCACCGCCAAGGAATGTATCCCCGTTGGTTGCGCGAACTTCAACAACATTGTCGCCGACTTCCAAAATTGAAATATCGAATGTACCGCCGCCCAAGTCGTAAACAGCGATTTTTTCATTGGCTTTTTTATCAAAACCGTATGCAAGAGATGCAGCGGTCGGTTCGTTAATGATACGTTTTACATCAAGACCGGCAATACGACCTGCGTCCTTCGTTGCCTGACGCTGTGCGTCATTGAAATAAGCAGGAACAGTAATAACAGCTTCAGTAACAGGTTCACCGAGATATGCTTCTGCATCTGCTTTCAATTTGCTCAAAATCATAGCGGAAATTTCCGGCGGGCTGTAGTGACGGCCGTCAACTTCAACGGCAGCGTCCTGATTTTGTGCTGCAACAATACGATATGGTGAATGATCTTTCCATTTTGTAACTTCTTCTGCGTCTGCACGACGGCCCATAAGACGTTTTACAGCAAAAATGGTTCTTTCAGGGTTTGTGATTGCCTGACGTTTAGCGGTATCACCAACTAAGCGTTCTTTATCGGTGATCGCAACAACAGAAGGCGTTGTGCGGCCCCCATTTGGGTTTGTAATGCATTTAGGTTCTTTACCTTCCATTACATAAACACAGCTATTAGTGGTACCTAAGTCAATACCAATAATCTTACTCATATATTCCTCCAAACGGATTATCTATTATTTTATCCGGACTTACCGTCCTTACATGGAATAAATAAGTATGATTTTTTATTCGACAAGTGTTTTTTATAAAAAAAATTAAAAAAAATTATATAATTTTATAATCAGCTGAAATAATAGTATAAATTAAAATTCAATTCCGCGCTGAGCTTTGATGCCTTTCGTGCTGGCATGTTTTATTTCCTTAATTTCTGAAACAATATCTGCCTGCGCTATCAGCCAGTCAGGGGCATAACGGCCTGATAAAACAAGGTGTTTGTTTGTTTTATTGCAGTAATTGATAAGATTTTCCATTTCTTCCTGCGTTATGAGTTTTGCATGATAGGCATAGAGAATTTCATCACAGCACAGCATGGTGACCTGTTCTTTTTTTTGTTCAAGCCAGGCAAGAGCGGCAAGCGCAGCCTGACGATGTTTTTCCCGTTCTGCTTCATTTCTGAAAAAGCCGCAGCCGCCAATATAAAAATTTTCCTGCAAAAGTTTTTTGAGGGCAATTTGCTCGCCAGCCTGAACATCACTTTTCATAAACTGCACAAAACAGAGGGGAATAGCATTGCCGTATGCCCGAAGAGCCTGACCCACCGCAGCGCTTGTTTTGCCTTTGCCGTTTCCTGTGTAAACAATAATCATTATTCATCCTCTTCCATATTATATTGTTTAATTTTAGTGTGCAGCGTTTTGCGTGAAATGCCCAAATGTTTGGCAGTTTCGGACTTATTATTGTCACATTCTTCCAATGTCTTCAAAATAAAGGCTTTTTCCATATCCTCCAAGGTGTAAATATTTTCAAAGGAATTTTTAGAGGTATGAATTTGCTGCAATAAATTAGGCAGCTGTGCTTCATCAATATAATCACCGTAGGTCAGAATACAGGCTCGTTCAATGACATTTTCAAGCTCACGAACATTGCCCCGCCATTCGTGTTTTATAAGGCAGTCCATGGCTTTGGGCGTGAAACCTTTGATTTCTTTGTTGTTCTTTTTGGCATATTGTGTCATGAAATATTGCGCTAAAACAGGAATATCCCCCTCACGTTCGGCAAGACTGGGAACATCCAACGTTACCACATTTAAACGATAGTATAAATCTTCCCGAAAACGTCCGTTTTGCATTTCCTCTTCTAAATTTCTGTTGGTAGCGGCAATAATTCGCACATCAATGATAAATGTTTCGTCGCTGCCAACGCGCTGTATTTCTTTTTGCTGCAAAACACGCAGGAGTTTTACCTGCATTTGCGGAGAAATTTCACCTATTTCATCAAGAAAAATCGTTCCGCCGTTTGC
>CAOMFZ010000187.1 GCA_948482415.1 uncultured Mailhella sp. | reverse complement strand
GAACTTTTGAAAAAGTTCTCTCCCTGTACCCTCTCTCAAAACTTTTTAATATAAATTTCCCAAGAACAACAAGAAACCACATAATAAACAAAACCGTTATGGACAACGTCTATAACGGTTTTGCATGTAGGGGGGTGGGGGAAATCATTTCCCCCAAAGAAAATAAAAATTACAAATGTTATGCGGAAATGCTCTAAAGTTCTTTCCCCGTGACGCTGCGATAATTTTTGGAATTACGCTTGCGGACTGAGAAAAACTTCCTGCACACTGATAATGGCTTCCTGCGTGCCAAAGAGATAAATAATATCGTCCTCAAAAAATTCTGTTTGCGCATTGAGTTCTGTAATATCTTCTGTTCCGCGGTGAACGGCGACCACATTGACTTTGTATTGATTGCGCAAAATGCCGTCACCAAGTTTTGTACCAATGAGTTTGGCATTGGCTTCGATTTTCAGGCTGGCAAACTGCAAATTGGGCAATTCATTTTTGATATCCTGCAAATTACTGCTGATTTCTGTTTTTCTTGCGCCGGAATACACCTCTTTGCGGATTTGCTGAATGTACTGCTCGATTTGCTGGCGGGGAATAAGAAAATAATTGAGAACTTTTGCAAAAACTTCAATGGAGGTTTCAAATTCTTCCGGGATAACATCATCAGCACCAATTTGTTTTAAATTGGCAATTTCAGACAAAAAGCGGGTACGCACAACAATGTGCAGGCGGGGATTATATTTTTTTGCATTGGTAATGATGGCACGGCTGCCCATGGGGTCCGAAACCATGATTGCTAAAACACGGGCTTTTTCAACGCCCAGATGCTCCAGTACAAGGGGATAGCTTGCGTCACCATGGAAAATGGGCTCAATGTTTTTATAGCGCTTGACGGTGTCTGGATTAAGCTCTGAAATAACATAGGAAATGCCGCTTTCTTTGGCAACTTTTGCCAGACTTTTTCCGCCGATTCCAAAGCCAATGATAATAATATGGTCTTTAAATTCGTTATGCTTTTCAGGCAGGGTATCCTCTGTTTCATGCTCATATTTTTTGAAGCAGCGGCGAAGAATGACAGTGGAAAATTTGGGGGCATTGTTGATAAAATAAGGGGTAAAAAGCATTGTCAGAATACTTGCCGCAAGAAAGGTCTGGTAGCCGTCACTGTCCATGAGATGAAAAGTCAGGGCATGACCTGCCAGTACGAAAGAAAATTCCCCAATCTGGGACATGCTGAAAGCTGAAATAAGAGCAGTTCGCATGGAATAACCCGTCATTTTGATAACAGGAATAATAGTGGTAAATTTGATAACAAAAATAATAACAGCCACAAAGAGCACCATAAAAATATGGCTGGCGAAAAATTCAAGGTTTAACAGCATGCCTACAGTAATAAAGAAAATGCTGGTGAAAATTTCTTTGAAAGGCAGGACATTTTCCATAATGCTGATGCTGTATTCAGATTCCGCCAAAAGCAAACCGGCAATAAATGCTCCCAAGGAAAGAGATAAGCCAATGGACGCGGTAATCAGTGCGACCAAAAAACAAAAACCCAATGTGGTCATGAGCATAAGCTCACGGGAGCGGGTTTTGACAACTGCAAACATGAGCCGCGGCAAAATAAACTTGCCAAAAAGCACAATCCCAATAATAACAAGGGAGTTTTTGCCCAGAGAAATAAGGCTTTCCTGAAAGGATAATTCCAGTTTCCCGCTTAAGAGAGGAAAAAGCAGCATAATAGGTACAATGATAAGGTCTTGGAAAATAAGAATAGCAAGACAAATTCTGCCGTGGGGGGAGTCAGCCTGCGCTTTTTGCTGGAAAAGACTGAGGACAATGGCAGTGGAAGATAAGGTCACAAGACAGCCAAAAGCAACCGCATTCTGCCAGCGCACGACAAAGGAAAAAATGGCAGTAATCAGCAAAATGGTAAAGGTCATTTGCCCAAAGCCGCCAATGAGCAGCGGCCGTTTAATACGGGCTAAATCCTTGAGGGAAAGCTCCATGCCAATGGTAAACAGCAAAAGCGCAACCCCGACTTCTGCCATGAGATTTGCGGCTTCAATATTGGAAACAAGTTTTAAAGCAGAGGGACCGCAAATAATCCCTGCCAATAACAGGGCAACAATACTGGGAATTTTGAATTTTGAACAAATCAGGATAACCACGATGGAAATCATAAAAATTGCCACAAGTTCTTGTAAAAATTCAAAATGCATATATTCACCTTATGTCTTGTATTCTTTATGTATTTTATAAATTTTTGAAAAAAAAGCAAGGTGCAGAAAAAAGAAAAACCGCATTTGTTTTCTGTCGTATTAAAAGAAAAAGAGCAGCCATGTTAGACTGCTCTTTATTTATTTAAATCCAGAACTATATTATTTATTTTTCTTTTCATCATTTTCATGCTTCGGAATATAATAAAAGGTCAAAAAGCAAGAAACTAAAACAGATACTATTGAGATACCAAGCAATATATTCATATTCATTTTTCTTCCCCTTTCTTCCCTATACATAATAATACAAAAGCAGATAAAAAGCAAGCTGTAGCAAAATAACCTTTGTCGCTGTCTTGAAAGAGCCCAATAATACAGGAAGCTACAGCAGAATTTATATTGAAGTCAATTAATCCATTAATGAGTTTATTGAGATTTATTTTCATTCTTGTGTTTTGCTCCATATTTCTAGATCATCTCCACATGACATTCAGAATATTTTATTAAAAGCTTAAAAAGTTTTGTAAAAAAGTGCAGGGGAAGAAACTTTTACAGCCACCGAAGGCGACGAAGTCGTTTGCGTTTGCGAGTGGGCGAGCAATTACGCAAATGGACAGCAGAGATGCCACCGGAATGGCGACGAAGTCGGTTCTGTT
>CAOMFZ010000186.1 GCA_948482415.1 uncultured Mailhella sp. | reverse complement strand
AACGCAAACGACTTCGTCGCCTTCGGTGGCTGTAAAAGTTTCTTCCCCTGCACCCTAATATAATTATTCTAAATGTTATGTGGAAATGCTCTAAAGCCTCAATTATTCTTCTTTGCCTGCCATGCGTTCTAATTCTTTTTGTTTTTGTTCTTCATTTAATCGCACACAGCGGCTGTAGGTTTCATCGCCAATAAATTCTTTAGTGATTTTAAAATGATTTTTTCCGCGCGCAGCCAGCTGCGGCCAGTGCGTAATAAGCAGCATTTGCCTTTTTTCAGCCAAAGCTGACAGGCGTTCTGCCACACGGTTAAGAGTTATGCCGCCAACACCGGCATCAACTTCGTCAAAAATAAGAGTTGCGTCCTCATATTGAGATTGCTGTAAGCCGATAACTGCCAGTAAAAAACGGGATAATTCACCGCCGGAAGCGATTTTATCCAAAGGCTGAGCATGCTGACCGGGGTTTGGTGCCCATAATAAACGCACAGTTTTTTCAATGCAGGGCTCAAGGCTTTCCTTGATAACATTATGCTCAACAAATTCAGGAAGAACCTGCACTTTTTCAGAAAAACCAAGTCCTCTTAATTCTTCCTGCAAGGCAGTACAAAATGTTTTGGCAGCTTTTTCTCGTGCCAGATTTGTTTTTGTTAAAATTTCCTGTAATTCATGGGTTAATGCTTTTTCTTTTTTCTCAATAGTTTTGATGTCAAGCCCACAGGCATCAAGAAATGAAAGATTTTCTTCAACTTCTTCTTTAAGAGTTAAAATCTGTTCAATACTGCGGTTGAGTTTTCGCTTAAGCTGAGCAAGCTGATACAGGCGGGATTCAATATCGTTTAAACTCATGTCACTTTCAATATCAGGGCTGGGAACATTGCGGAATTTATTACTTAATTCTTTGACTTCTTCCTGAAAATTGAGCAAACTGTCATACGCCGTATCCATGTCATGTTCAAAATCCGTATCCTTTGTCAGTGTGGAAATAACCCGTTCTAATTGATTAAGCTGGTGGATAAGTCCGCCTGAGCCGTCATTGCCAAATAAAATTTCAAGCCCTTCATCATAGGCTTGCTGAATATGGTCTATGCTTTTAAATTGCTGACGAAGGTTTTCAAGATTTTCTTCTTCACCTTGCTCCGGATTAACTTTTTCAATTTCAGCCTGCTGCATTTCCAAAAGTTCACGTTTATCCTTGAGTGTTTCAATTTTCGCAAGCAAAGATTGTTTTTCCTGAATACTGTTTTTCAAGGCTTTGATACATTCTTCTTTTTGCTGCAGCAGGCTTTTATCTTCAATAAAATCATCAACCAGGCCTGCCTGAAAACCAGGCTGTAAAAGACGCTGCTGTCCGTGCTGTCCAACGTGCAAAATCAGGGCAGGACGAAGTTCTTTCATGATTTCCTGCGTGCTGACATTGCCGTTGAGGAAAAAACGGCTTCTTCCTGTTTCAGCCATAAGTTCACGGCGAAGCATGTATTCTGTTTCGCCAATATAGAAAATGGCTTCAACCTGTGCTTTTTCTTTGCCGTTTCGTACCATATCAGCGGTTAATTTTTCACCGAGCAAAAATTGAATAGCTTTCAAGATAAAGGTTTTTCCCGCACCTGTTTCTCCGGTGAGCACATTCATGCCTTTTGTAAAATCAAGTTCTGTATCTTCAATAAGTGCTAAATCTCGAATTCGTAAATATTCTAACATATTAACCTCAATCTTTCAGCAATATTAACGCTCTTTCAGCCGTGGGTCAAGTATATCCCGCAAACTTTCACCCAGTAAATTATAGCCAAACACAGTGATAAAAATTGCGAGTCCGGGAAAAAGAGAAAGCCAGGGGGCGTTTGTTAAGACATCTTTCCCGTCCAGAAGCATATTGCCCCAGCTTGGATAAGGCGGCTGTACGCCAAGTCCTAAAAAGCTGAGGGAAGATTCCACCAAAATCGCTCCGGCAACGCCAAGGGTGGCAGAAACCAAAACAGGCGCCAAAGTATTGGGTAAAACATGAATAAATAAAATGCGCAGCTTGCCTGCACCGGATAATTTTGCTGCCAAAATAAAATCCCGTTCGCGCAATGAGAGGGTTTCAGCCCGCACAAGTCTGGTTAATCCCGTCCATGAAGTCAGCCCAATGACAATCATAATATTCATCATGCTTGGCTCTAGAAAAGCAATGACAGCTAAAATAAGAAAAAAAGAGGGAAAACACAGCATAATATCCACAATGCGCATAATAATTTCATCAATGATACCACCGAAATAGCCTGAAATAAGTCCGAGCGTGACACCGATAAAGGAAGAAATGCCCACAGCAATAAAACCTACCCATAAAGAAACTCTTGCACCGTATAAAAGGCGGGTAAAAATATCTCTGCCAATGGCATCGGTTCCCAGCAAATGCTCTGCGCTTGGGGGGAATAAAATCATATCCACATTGGGTTCGGTGGGGGAGTATGGGGTTAAAAATGGGGCAAATATCGCCAGACAGGTCATACATAAAACTATGCCTGCGCCGAGAATAAATAAAAAATTTCGTTTTATACAGGTCATCATATTATTGTCCTGCCTGTATGGAAATTCTTGGGTCAGCAAGGCGATAACAAAAATCTGCCAGCAAATTTCCCGCTAAGGTCAGAATTGCCCCAAAGACCAAATTGCCCATAATAAGGGGGTAATCACGCGCCATAACAGCTGTATAAAATAACTGCCCCAGTCCGGGAAGCGCAAAAATACTTTCAATAATAACACTGCCGCCAATCAGCCCCGGAACAGACAAGCCCAAAAGGGTAATGACGGGAAGAAGCGCATTTCTCAGGGCATGCTTATAAATAATCATTCTGTGCGTAAGCCCCTTTGCCTTAGCGGTCAAAATAAAATCCTGACGCAGAACTTCCA
>CAOMFZ010000185.1 GCA_948482415.1 uncultured Mailhella sp. | reverse complement strand
AAAAGTTTTGTAAAGGGGTGCAGGGGAAGAAACTTTTATAGCCACCGGAATGGCGACGAAGTCGGTTCTGTTAGGCGAAGAATGAGCCTTACAGAACTGGACAGCAGAGCTAAAGTTTTTCCCCTGCAAAATTCGCAAGATTTATCGGAAATGCTCTAATCAGATATTTGACAAAAAGTTGACTTTATACATATAAAGTTATAGTTACAAAATCACACAAACAATTTTACTCTTTCAGGAGGCATTTATGCAAAGACTTTTATCTCTTTTCGTACTTTTTGCAGCTCTCTTTTGTTTCGCAGGCTCATCTTCAGCAGCGAAAGCACCCCAATTAAAAGAAATGGGCGGACAGAAAATTGAAACCACATTTTACACGGTTGTTATCCCTACAGGCTGGAGCATGCCAACTCCCATACAAACCGCTCCCAACAATGGTGTTACCGCTCTTTTTGCCAGCATGAGCCAAAGCCCTGCCATTTCCATTTCTGTTATGCAGGCACCTGCCACAGCAAAACAAATTGGCGAAATGACCCTTGCAAACATGGAAAAAGGCGGCATTACCCATACTCCGCTTGAAGAAAAAGACGGCTTACAGCATTCCATACTTTCCGGCAAAGGCAAGGGCTCTATCTGGTTTGGCGAAAATAACGGAATAGTTTCCGTTACAATTATTACCGGCGACAATATTGACAAAGCAGATGAGTTCTTTTCTGTTTTTGAACCAAAAATGGACGGACTTTTCCCAAAGAAAGCACAATAGTTAACTCTGTTTTTGAACAACTATAAAAAGTATAAACGGAGAGTTTATCATGCGTTTTATCACTTTTTTAAGTATGCTTCTTGCGTTTGCCATGCTGGCGGCAACACCGGATATTTCTGATGCCCGTGTCCGCCATATTCCCTCAATGCGCCATGCCAAAAGCCAAAACGAGCAAAACACAGTCCAAGAACAGCAGACAACAGATATCAGAGAAGTACACAACAACTTTTTTTCTGTCTCCCTGCCTGAAGGCTGGAAACTGCAAAAGCCTGTTGTGCCTGTTGCTGACAGGGTTTCAGCTGTCTTTATGAAAGGCGATTTTACAAGAATATCCCTGAATATTTTTAAAATTCCTTTCACCAAACAGCTTATGGCAGAAAAAACAGCAGACAGTATGCGCAAACGGGATATGGAAGTTTCCCGGCCCGTGGAAGAAGGCGATTTTTATGTAGTGGATATTGCAAAAAATGGTGTGACAGGCAAGGGCTGGTTTGGAAAAAACGGTGCAATCGGCGCATCTACCGTTATTTTTGCACCTGACCTCACCGAAGCCAATGAACTTTTAGAGTGCCTGAAAACTTCCACGCCTCATATTGTGCCAGAAAAAGTTGAATAACCTTTTGTAAATTTTTACTTTTTTACAAATAAATCATTAGAGCGTTTCCGATAAATCTTGCGACTTTTCTATGCAGGGGAAAAACTTTAGCTCTGCTGTCCAGTTCTGTAAGGCTCATTCTTCGCCTAACAGAACCGACTTCGTCGCCATTCCGGTGGCTATAAAAGTTTCTTCCCCTGCACCCCTTTACAAAACTTTTTAAACTTTCTTATAAAAATTCGTTGCATTCATTTCTGGAAATGCTCTAAAATGCCGCTGTCTTATCCAAAGCAGCGGTTTTTTCTTACCATAATATCTTATTGTTAAACGTCCCCTTAACTTGACCCCTTGGCTTTGACTTGCTATGGGTATAGAAAATCCCATACTGTGAGGCAATTTCATGGAATATTCATATCAAGGCTTTTCCGTGCAAAAGCTTGAAGAACTTTGCGACAGAGAACATCGTCTGGCTGCGCCCTGTCCTCCCGTTTATCCGCTTTGCGAACAATATTCCCAAGGACGCATTTACCGCGAATATGCCCGTTTTCCCTATGAATTGCCTCTGTATATTTATTCAGACCACGGCATACATTTATCCACGGAACTTCGCCCGGACGAGCGTGAGCAAAAAGCCTATGCCATGTTCAGCTACAGCAGAAGCCGCTTTCCGCTTTTACAGAAAAGTCTTTCCATGCCTTGTTACCGCGTACCGCACCCGCTTATCTGGTATCGGCATGAGCACGGCATTGTTCAATCTCCAACAGCTAAAGGAACTATCTGCTTTCCTGCCCATTCTGTTTTAGGCAAGACTGCCATTTATGATATTGCCGCCTTTTGCCAGCAATTAAAGGAATTGCCTGCTGATATGCAGCCTGTCAATGTTTGCCTTTTTATGACCGATATCCACCACGGCACGCATTTGAAATATCTTGAGCAGGGTATGCCTGTAGTCACGGCTGGCAGTGTTTGGGATTTTCGTTTTGCGGACAGATATTACGACATTTTGAAACAGTATAAGTATGCGATTTCAAACTGTATCGGCGCCTATACCTATTACAGCGCAGAAATGGGCATACCTTTTTCATTTCTGCCTACGGACTGCGAGTACAGAAGCCCGGACAACAAAGAACTGCCGAATGAACGGGCAGAAAAAAAAGAAGTGGAAAAACTCTTTTTAGGACTGCATAAGGAACTCACCAAACAGCAAAGAAATTATATTGCCTACGCCTTTGACACAAAGGAATGCATAAGCCGTGAAGAAATGCATGAAATTCTCGTCAAAGCCTATGCAAAATATAAAATTGATGTTGCTGAGGGCAGAATTTAATTTTCCTTTATAAAAATAACTCCAGCAATAGAGCTTTTTGGTAAATCTTGAGAATTTTGCAGGGGAAAAACTTTTCGTAAAAGTTTCTTCCCCAAAAAGAAAATAAATTGCAATTATTTCCGCAAATGCTCTAAGATGTAATCAATGAAAAAGGCCGCCTTGCGGCAGCCTTTTTTAGGAGCATAGAAAACAGGAGTGAAAAGCTCACTCCTGCCGGTATTATTTATTTACGGAAGCTGTCCAGGTAAGCATA
>CAOMFZ010000184.1 GCA_948482415.1 uncultured Mailhella sp. | reverse complement strand
TAGGAGAATAACAGAGTTTAAAAAAAATTAAAAGTTAATTGACGACACTATCTAAGGAATTGCTGGCAATAAAAGAAAGTGAGCCCTATCAAAAAATGCTCAAAAAAAATAAACGGCAGGAATTATTATTGCAGTATGCCTGGTATCGCGTGCTTTTGAGATTAAAAAGATATACTCGTCCCTTTATGCGGGAATTGGAAAAGCCCTTCAAAAAAATCCGTGATAAGCGGATAAAATATAAATTGACACACAAATAAAAAATAAGGGGGAAATCATTTCCCCCATAAAAAGAAAAAGCGCGGTTTGGAGCCTTTTGTAACAATTTATAACAATGTATTGTTCCAGTTGAATTCACTGGATTTTCTTTCCTGTTCGTTAGGGCAGTTTTCTTCCAGTCTGACAAAGAAGCTGTAGCCGGCATGTTCAAGTTCCGCTTTATGGGCAGATAAATCCATGGGCCATGCAGGGTAAATCCAAAGATTTTGCCCGTATTTGCGTGTCCAGAATTGTTCGCCTTTCGGGCTTTCAAAAGGAATATTGCTTTTGAGATAAAGAGGGTCATGGCGGGATAAGCCCATAGGCCAAAATCCCTCTAAAACAATGCCAAGAGGCAGAGAGGACTGGCGGGGAAGAAGCAGAAAATCATCGCGGGATAGTTCCGGACTGATAATGGCATCGTCATAGCCCATACGTTTTAACAGGGCAATGGTTGACGCGTTGGCAACATTGCAGAATGGTCCGGCTGTCAGGTGGAAGCTGTCATTGACCTGATTGTTTTTGCCGCCGCGGGGAACTTTAATTTTACTGCCCAAGCTCTTAGGACTGTTGGGTTTGCCTTTTTCTGTTTTGTTTTCCTGTCCGAAATTTTCAAAGCGGCAGGTAAAAGCAGGGTAGTTTTGGAAAAAGGCAATTTGCCAGGGCTCATTGCAGACAAAATGCATAGCGCCGTTTCTAATGGCTTCGATAATTGTTTTTTGCCAGATATATTCTTCATTTGTCCAAATAACAGGAGGAAGCCACCAGGAAATACGGGGAGCAAGGGTGCGGGAAACTGCCCTCACTGTGCTCGGGCTCAGCCATAAACCGGTTAAAGAACTTCTGGCTGCCTTTGTTTCCTTGCCTTGAGGAAGAGAGACGCGCACATTGATATTCAAACCTTTGCGCGCCTGACAGGGTTTTGGAAGTTCCGGCGTAAATTCCACATTGGTACTTTGCACGGCAGGCATGGCGTCAAGTTTTTTCTCCCATGCCGCCAATTCTGCAAGAAGCTCCGGTTCTTTTCTGTCAATAAGAAAAACAGGTGTGCCGGCTTTTGGGGTTTTGTGGCGTTCACTCTTTATGGTAAAGGTTCCGGCTTTTGGAATGGCACGGCTGACATTGACAGTTGCATGCCAGGGATCATCTTCATAGCCAATGCGAAGCAAATCCTTTGCAATAAGGGGAATATAGGGCTTAAAATAAGGCAGGGAAAGATTTTGCCGTATCTGGTGCTGATTTTTGCCCTTTGGCGCAGATTTTTTATCCTTGCTGTTTTTCTTTTCTTCCACAACATCAAATTGAATTTTACCGACTAAAAGCCCGGATCCGGTATTTTCTTCCGGGTTTGTGACAGTTTGCTCATTTTGAGGGAGGAAAAGACTGTGGGTACTTGGTCTGCCCAGTGCCATGGCAAGGAGTTTTTCCGCTTCTTTTTTAGCGGCACTGCCTTCATCTCGTAAAAGTTTGTAGGCTAAAACTGTATGGTAAACATAATGGGGACCTTTTTTTCTGCCTTCAATTTTCCAGCAGTCAATTTGCGGAATGGAAAGAAGCGTTTTTACAAGCACATCAAGGGAAAGGTCCTGACTTGAAAAATATCTGCCTTCACGGGCTTTTTGCCTGTAGATACGGCGGCAGGGCTGGACACAGCGTCCGCGCAGACCGCTTTTTCCGCCCATATAACTTGACCAGTAACAGCGTCCGGAAACGCAGAAACAAAGCGCTCCATGGATAAAAAGTTCCAGACTTAAATCTTTGGGACAGTTTTCAGCGATAAGCCGCAGTTCATCAATATTGATTTCACGGGGTAAAATGACGCGGTCTGCTCCAAGATTATAGGCATTTTCCAGCGCTTTGGGGTGAGTGATATTGGCAAGGGTTGAAAGGTGCATTTCTCCCTCAAAGCCTGCCTGCCGGGCAATATCAATAAGTCCTGCGTCCTGAATAATAAGGGCGTTTGGCTTTGCGTCCCGTGCCAGACGTTTGAAAAGTCTGCCGGCAGCAGGAATATCATTGGGCTTGACAAGGGAATTGAATGCCACATTGATTTTTTTGCCGTATTCAGCCGCAAGATTTACCATTTGGGAAAGCTCGGAAATACTGAAGTTGTCAGCGCCTGCACGAGCTGAAAAGTTTTTTAAGCCAACATAGGTGCAGTCAGCGCCGGCAGCAAGACCTGCCAGAAATGAAGCCTTATCTCCTGCCGGGGCTAAAATTTCGGGCTTAAAGCCAGCAACAGGCTGCAAAGAGCCTAAAATAACATTTTTGGGGCTTGTTTCTTCGTCTGTTGTATAATGGATAGGTTTGAGAGACGCATTATAGGAAAGTTCTTCTATTTCTAAATTAGGAACACCAAAATTTTCATCAATGACAGGTGCGTCAATTTTTTCAATCTTTTTTTCAGGTATTTTCTTTTGTTTTTCTGCAAATTTGTTATCTGATTTTCTTTCGGTATTTCTTGCCGTGCGGGATGTTCTTGTGCTGCCTGCTCCTGCACTTGTTTTTCTTTTATCAGTACTGTCAGTATTTCTTGCTGAAGTTTTCTTTTGGGTTTGGGTTCTCACGATAACCTCTTCTGTAACGTATTATTAATATATTAAAATGACATGAACAGCATAATAAGGCTTAGGCAAAGTGTAAAGGAAAATATTTTAATCCGTTAGAGCAGTTCCGAAAATAATTGCAAATAACTTTATAATAAAGTTTAAAAAGTTTTGTAAAGGGGTGCAGGGGAAGAAACTTTTTCGCTTTAGC
>CAOMFZ010000183.1 GCA_948482415.1 uncultured Mailhella sp. | reverse complement strand
GGGTAATAATTTTGAAATCACTGCTAAATTCTTTTGGACTGGAAGACGCCAAACAAAGCACTGCCGCAATATTTTTTTCCACGCGGACAGGAATGCAAACAGTTGCCGGAAAAACAGGCATATCGTCATTTTTTGCATACAAAGGCAAACCGTGCACAGCATCTTTTCCGTCATTTTGGATAATTTCTTCATTTTTATAGACCCAGCCAACTAATCCGCCGCTGAAGCTGAATTCTTTTTTGGTTGTCACGCTGGGATATTCACCGTCAATATAATAATGATCTTTTTTTTCTGACAAAGACGTAAAGGCAACATATTCAAATCCCAGAGAAACAGACAATAACTGCAGTAACTTCCGAAGATATGGTGACCAGCCGTTATAATTTTTCTTGAGGTCAGCCAGCTGTTCCAATAACTGAAAATAATGCTCCACAGTGGCTGCCTGTGAACTTTTTTCAACAATTTCAAAAAGCTGCGGTAAAATTTTTCCATATAAATCAAGAAGTTTTTGTTGATTATCTGAAAAAAAGTTGCTTTTTTTACTGTCCAGACAAAGCGCTCCGTTCCCGGCAATAAATGTTCCCATAAAAGAATGGATAGTATCTTCTGTTTCATCAAGATAATAGCCCAGATTGGCGCGGTTATCTTCCGGAATTTGGTATAAAAGAGGCTGCCTGTTTTTCAAAATCCAGCCCACAAGACCTTTCCCCTGAGGAATTTGGACATCACGCAAAACAGCTTTTTCGCTCATACTGAAATAAGAAATAAGTTTTGCAGGGCTGTTTTCACTTTCCGGCATAAATAGCAAAACAGAGTGAGCATCAAAAGAGCTCGCAACCAAGGCTAAAAAATTATCTATAATACTGTTTTTCTCAAAAAAATTATTTGAAATTTCCATGTTTATACCCTTTTTTCCAACAGGAAGAATATAGCAAAAATTTCAAGGCTTTTGCAATAGAAAAATATTGAAAAAATTTTTCAAATTTATTAAAAAACAGCTGGATAAAATAACAAAAATAAGGTAGTTATACTTTTATAAGGATATAAAAGAATGAAACACTACTCTGAAGCATTTTCTCAATCAAAATGGAGTTTTGACGAAAAGTCAGACTCTTTTAAATTCATTTCTATTACTACCCTTTCAGAACTCAAAGAATTTCTTGATATTATTCATATCCGCGAAACCCTGCTTAAACCCTATTTTGAAAATAAAAATTATCCGCTGATTGATGTGCGTGCCCTGCTGCCTTCTTTTGAATCTGACAGCTTTGAATATCATAATTTGCCGGGGTTTTCCATGCTGGTGCTGGACAGAAAACTTTCTTCTTTTCAGGAAGTTTTCCAATATGATTCTCTGCACCCGGTTTCTGAATTTTTATCTTTTGCAAAAGGACCTTGCTGTCCTCTGGAAAGTTATGTAACACAAATCAATAACCATACCATGCTTTCCAGAATGCCAAGAAATTTCCATGAAGAATTTAAAAAGAAATTTCAGCGGCAGGATATTACTGTTTTAGACCTTTATCCGCAGCTTCTCCCCTATCTTATAGAAATGGACAGAGCCCATGTACTGAGCAAAAGTTTTTACGGGCACTATCAGCTTTCAGGCGTTTTTGCGTCTTTCCCCTCTGATATGAACGGAGAAATTAAACGCTTTGGACTGCGCATCGGCAAATTCCAAATGGATAATGATGAATTATATCAACGAAACAGAAACTTTGTTATGCAGTATCTCATGGAACTTTACGGCTTTCCTATTGCGTCCGAACGAAGAACTTCTGCTGCGCTTTTCTCACGGCGTTTGCATAAGGCAGGGGAAAGTTTCCTTATCCGTGTTCTTGGGCAGTCTGACCGAGTGATAACAACAATCTGGAATGACCACCAGCACGGACGCTACCCCTCAGTCGAAAAAATCACCCTTGTCAGCATTGACAAGGAACAGGCTGATATCATTAACGAAATCAAAGAAAAAAATGCTTTTGTCGATGAAAAGAAACGGGTCATAATCCTGCGTACACTCTATAAGCAGCACGCTTTCAACAAAGGCAACGTGCGTCAGGACAGAGCACTGTCTATCATGTCTCATGAAATTATTCACCCGCTGACAGAAAAATCCATTACCAATATCAATGTACTTCGGGATACGACCAATCTTATTATCCGCCTGAACGATATAATCCGCGGTGAATATTTTGGTACTGTTATCTATAAGAAAACAGAACTGATTGAAAATACAGACACAGAAGAAAAACGGCTGAAATTCCTGTTTACCTGGCTGTCTAAACACCAGCGCAGAATTATCAGCTACAGTGACGAATTTTTCCTTGATTTAAGCAAAATTCTTGAAGCCTATCTGTCAAAATTAAATGCGGATGATTCCTCTGAACTTCGTGAACTTGTGCAGGAAAACCTCAATAAATTCAGCTTTATTTTACAGGCAAGAAAAGTTCGTGCTCTGGAAGAAATCAGTATCCGAAAATATAAGGATAAAGTCCTCAATTATGAACAGATGATTTCAGAAGCCGTGAATATCACCAAAGAACTTCGCTTTGAAAGCGTCCACTATTTTGAAACCATTATTGAAAGTACGCTTTATGAAATTGAGCGAATTTTAAATAATCGCTATTTACTGAAAAATTACATTGAAAAATCAGAAAGTCAACTTACAGCAAGGGGCAACGAAATCAAGAAAAATTATAGAAAGCTTGTTGCTGTTCGAGATGAAATACTGGGTATTCAAAAATCACACACAAAACCACAAGAAATAAATTACAGCGGATTTTAACTATGCATGCGTTTTACTTAGAGCCGGAAAAATGGCAGGAACTTGTTTTAACAGGCAGTGAATTTCACCATTTATCAAAAGTTTTGCGGCTGAAAGCCGGCGAGCAAATTACGCTTCTTGACGGCAAAGGCAAAGAAGCCGTCTGCACCATCAAAAACATTACCAAAAAAGAAGCAGAACTGGCGATTTGCTCTGAAAAAGTTTATCCTTTAGATGAGATACTTGAGCAGTCAGGCTTTGAAATTGCTCCGCCGAATTTGTAC
>CAOMFZ010000182.1 GCA_948482415.1 uncultured Mailhella sp. | reverse complement strand
ACGGTTTTGTTTATTATGTGGTTTCTTGATGTTCTTGGGAAATTTATTTTAAAAATTTTTGTAAAGGGGTGCAGGGGAAGAAACTTTTTATAAAAAGTTTTGCCCCTGCATAGAAAAGTTGCAAAATTTATTGGAAATGCTCTAATCTTTGAGAAAGACTGCCTGTCGGGTTTATTTGCCGGACAGGCTTTTTTTTTATGCTCTTTCCGCGTAACGGCAGAATTTTGCGTACAAAAAAGCACTTGTCCCTGCTTTTCAGGAACAAGTGCTTTCTCTTGTGTGTTGTAGGAAAAAGAGGCAGGGGGAGCCTCTTTCTACGGATTATGAGAGGGATACATTCTGGAGGTTTGTCAAAACAAATTCATTTCTTACGCATGCAAAACAGCTGCGAAACGAGGAGAGTAGAAATTCCGCAAAACTTTTGCATGTTTGTACTTACCTGAAAGCAAAGAATATGCCAAAATTGTATTTCTTATAATGGCTTGATAAAAAAGAGAAATTTTTTTTATTCTGACTTGTGTTTTTTGAAAAGATGTACAATAATTAATATTAATGAAAAAAACTGTTCAATTTTTATACAGGAAAGTTAGCATGAAACGAGAAATGTGTGTGGCAGGTTTATTTTATGAGGCAGACCCTGCACAGCTGACCCAAAATATGCAGGATTTTTTTACGGGACAAAAGAACGAAGAAACAACAGTGGCAAGGATTTGCTTGCTTCCCCATGCCGGGCATATATATTCCGGCAAAGTGACCGCTGAAACGCTGGCGAAAATTGTACTGCCCCGCAAACTCATTATTCTTTGCCCCAATCATACAGGGCTTGGCAAACATGGTGCTGTCTGGGATAAAGGGGCATTTCAAACACCTTTGGGAGATGTGCCCGTTGCAGAAGACATTGCCGGGGAACTTTTGAAAACTCCTTGTTTTTGCAGAGATTATCAGGCGCATGTCAGGGAACATTCCATTGAGGTGATTCTGCCTTTCCTGCAATACCGCATGGGCAGGGACTTTGAAATTATCCCCGTTTCCCTGGCTAGTCTGCAAAATCTTTCACAAATGGCAGAAACAATCACAAAATGCATGCAGGAAAATGCTGACCTTGGATTGCTGATTAGTTCGGACATGAACCATTTTGCGAGTGAAAAAGAAAATAAACGCAAGGATTTTATGGCACTTGACGCCATAAGAAATATGAATGAAAAACAATTATTACAGGTTGTTATGGATAATGATATCAGCATGTGCGGCGTACTGGGGGCGTATATCGGTATTCTTGCAGCCAAGGGGCTGGGGCTCACGCACTGTGAGCTGACAAGTTATGATACGTCCGCAAGTACGTCAGGCGATGCCCGCCGCGTGGTGGGTTATGCCGGCTTGTATTTTGTGTAGTTATGTGTAACTATTGAATAAAATTTGGAGTATTTCCTAATAATACTTGTAATTATTTTATTTAAAGCTTAAAAAGTTTTGTAAAGGGGTGCAGGAGCTTTTCCAGCTACCGAAGGCGGCAAAGCCGTTTCTGTTTGCGAGGAACGAGCAATTACAGAACTGGACAGCAGAGCTAAAGTTTTTCCCCTGCATAGAAAAGTCCCAAGATGTATTAGAAACGCTTTAGTCGTTGTGACGTAGGAAACAACGAAAAAAAGACAAAAAGTTGGGCTCTGAAATATCATTAAGCATTAAATAGTATAAAGGAGTTGTGTATGCTGGCAGAAAGAATGAAACGGCTTGGCACGGAAAACGCGTTTCAAGTGGCACTTCGCGCCATGAAGCACGAAGAAGAAGGCAATATTGTTTATCCTTTTCACCTTGGTGATTTGAATTTTAAAACTCCCGAGCCTATTACCGAAGCTATGTTTAAAGCTGTGCAGAACGGCAAAACAGGTTACTGTCCTGCTGCGGGGATTATGCCGCTCCGTGCGGCACTTGCTGAGGAAATCAACCGCACCCGCAAAACAGATTACAGTCCTGAAAATGTGCTGATTCAAACCGGCGGTAAGCCTGTTATTGCCAAGTTTTTGCTGGCGTTTATGTCTGAAGGGGACGAGGTTTTATTTCCTAATCCCGGCTTTCCCATTTATGAGTCTTTCATTGAATTTTTAGGCGGCATTGCCAAACCCTATGGCTTTTTGGAAACGGAACGGGGCTATAGTATTGACCTTGACGCTTTGGAAAAATCCATTACACCCAAGACAAAATGCATTATAATCAATGACTTTCAAAATCCCACCGGCTCCGAAGCCAGCAAAGAAGAACGCGAACGCCTTGCAGAAATTATTTTGAAATACAAGCTTATGGCGCTGATTGACGAAGCGTATTTTGATATCCGCTATGAGGGAAAATCCGTGTCTATGCTGGAAATTGAGGAAATCCGCGATAACTGTGTTCTGCTGTATACCTTTTCCAAAAAGTTTGCCATGACAGGCTGGCGTGTGGGCGCAATGTTTGCTCCGCAAAAATATATTCCTCAAATTTCCAAGCTCAATGTGAATATTGAATCCTGCACGCCGCATTTTACGCAGTACGGCGCTTTGGCGGCGCTGAAACTGCCTGACAGCGAAAACAGAAAAATTATTGACGAACTGCGCCTGCGCCGTGATGTGGCAGTAAAGCTTTTGAATGAGGTGGACGGCGTCCGCTGCCCAAGCCCCAACTGTGCTTTTTATCTCTATCCCAATGTTACCGAACTTATGGAAAAGAAAGGCTTTGCCCATAATTACAAGGCGTTTGCAGAAGACGTGCTGGTGAAAACAGGCGTTTCATTCTGTACCCGGGAACACTTCGGCAAAACTGCTCCCCATGAAAAAGAATGTTTCATCCGTCTTGCCTTTTCCGGCGTGAACACGGAACAAATCGTAAAAGCCTGCAAGGCTCTCAAGGAATATGCAGGATAGCATATTTCCACATGACATTCAGAATTTTTTATCATAAAGCTTAAAAAGTTTTGTAAAGGGGTGCAGGGGGAGAAACTTTTACGAAAAGTTTTTCCCCTGCAAAATTCTCAAGATTTATCGGAAACGTTCTAGAGTGTGTCGTCAATAAATTTTTGCCCAAATAGCAATACATCTTATATG
>CAOMFZ010000181.1 GCA_948482415.1 uncultured Mailhella sp. | reverse complement strand
TCAATGGGACTTGAAATAAAAGGTTAATTAGGGCAGTTTTCCAATCGATTGTACGTGAAATTCGCGTGTTTTATCGTTGGACTCGGCAGTACTACCTGTAAGGGGTAGGAGATTCAAAACGAATAGAGCAAAGAAGGGAAATACCAATGCCCAAACATGGAAAAAAATATCGTAAATCAGTAGAAGGAGTTGATTTGGCTTCTCTTTTTACTGTGGAAGAAGCAGTGCAAAAATCACTGGCTGCTTCCTATGCAAAATTTGATGAAACAGTTGACGTGGCTCTCAACTTAGGTGTTGACCCAAAATATTCCGACCAAATGGTTCGCGGTGCTGTTTCTCTTCCTCACGGTTTAGGTAAAACCGTACGTGTTGCCGTTTTCTGCAAAGGTGACAAACAAGCGGAAGCAAAGGCAGCAGGAGCTGATATCGTAGGTGCGGAAGATTTGGTTGACAGCATCAAAGCTGGCAACCTTGATTTTGACGCAGCCGTTGCAACTCCCGATGTAATGGCTTTGGTTGGTCAGGTGGGCCGTCAGCTCGGACCTCGCGGACTTATGCCAAACGCAAAAACCGGCACGGTTACTTTTGATGTTGCAAAAGCAGTTGAAGAATTGAAAGCGGGTAAGGTTGATTTTAAAGTTGACAAAGCCGGTGTTCTTCATGCTCCGCTCGGTAAAGTTTCTTTCGGTGCGGAAAAAATCCAAGATAACTTGAAAGCTCTTTTGGATGCAGTGCAGCGCTTGAAACCAAGTGCCGCAAAAGGTACCTACATGACAAAAATGGCTGTTTCAACCACTATGGGACCCGGTTTCAAGGTTGATCCAACCCTTATTAGAAAGTTCATGGAAAACTGATTTTGAAGATATAGCCTTTATGGCTATATTCTTCTTTATATGGTTTAATATGATATATGGCTAAGGCTGAAATTTTCGAGTCGAAGACAGCAGGTTCCTAAATCCTGCCTAGACATTTTCTTTGGCTCGGCATTTCCAGATTTCAAACCCTAACGTGAAGGAGTTTCACGTGAATAAGTCAGAAAAAGCTGCGATTATAGAACAAGTCCGTGCAAAAGCTGCGGATGCTTCTATTGTTGTAGTTACTGATTTCAAGGGTATGAGTGTGGAAGAGCTGACCGCGTTAAGAGTAAAAATCCGTCAAGCTGGCGGTGAATATTATGTTGTAAAAAACACTCTTGCACGTATTGCTTTATCTGACACTACGCATGCAGTAATCTCTGAAAATTTCAAAGAAAACTGCGCCATTGCTCTTGGATTCAGTGACCCTGTGGCTGTTGCCAAAGTGGTTAGTGACTTTGCTAAAGACAGTAAGTTGTTTGCAATCCGTTGCGGTAGCTTAGAAGGAAAAGCATTATCTCAGGCTGATGTTGATGCTCTCGCTAAGATGCCAAGCAAGGAACAGCTTATTGCACAAGCTCTTGGCACTATGAACCAAGTACCAACCGGTTTGGTATCTCTCATGGCCAATATGGTCCGTCCGCTTCTTTATGCGCTTAAAGACCTTGAGTCCAAGAAAGCTGCATAATTTTATTAATTTTTTGCCAAAGATTATTACAAAATTTCAAGGAGAAATCCCATGTCTGTAACTAAAGAACAAGTTGTTGATTTTATTGCTAATATGACTGTACTTGAACTTTCTGAGTTCATCAAAGAATTGGAAGAAAAATTCGGCGTTTCCGCTGCTGCTCCTGCTGCTGCAATGGTAATGGCTCCTGCTGCCGGCGGTGCTGCTGCTCCTGCTGAAGAAGAAAAAACAGAATTCGACATCATCTTGAAAGATGCCGGCGCTAACAAAATCGGCGTTATCAAAGTTGTTCGTGCTCTTACCGGTCTCGGACTTAAAGAAGCAAAAGACAAAGTTGACGGAACTCCCGCAACTCTTAAAGAAGCAGTTTCCAAAGAAGAAGCTGAAGAAGCTAAGAAACAACTCACCGAAGCCGGTGCGACTGTTGAAATTAAGTAATTCCGATTTTACACAGTTTCAAAATATGAAGACCCCTTTTGGGGTCTTTTTTGTATTGTTTTATAACTAGGTACAGTCTTTTATTTTTCAGAGGAAGCTTTTGGGGGCAGTTTAATATTAAATGAACACTTCAACACTTGAAACTGAACGAGTGTTTTTATGGAAATTTTTGAAGAGTATAGAGCGGTTTCATATTTTTAAAGACGGAGCTCATAATAACTTTTTAGCTTCTTTTGATTTTACGCATTGAGGATATTGAGCTTTTTTATGAAGATCAATATGCTATGAACTTTCAGCAATTGCAAGCATAAACTCATGCTCTTTTTTAAAGCAATAATTATCAGATTAGCTTTATAAAAATTGATATGCATGCACATTAGATGTCGGTTACGGGCTTCGCAGAGCGTTTCAACATAACGGAATTGTTTCAACGGCAGGGTAAGGCTGTTGCCAAACAAGCCGAAAAGAATGGACTGCCTTATGTCACCGCTGCACATGATACGAACGAGCAAAAAGGTGGAAACGTACTGTGTTTGTATTCCGGCATACTGTTATCTTTACGAAAAACTTTGGCAATCTGAAATTTTTTGTATTTGGAATGTATTAACAGAATGCCGCAAGAAACACGACCTGTTGTATAAAAAATATTGGGATAACTATTTCATCTGTTTTTTTCAGGAATTATCGCTATTTTATTATTTGAAAGCTAAGAAAGGATAAATTGCTTTTTGTTAATTCGGCAATAACGTGCCAAAAGTAGTAAATCCAAAATGTTTTAAGGTGACAGCCTGACACGTAACTTGAAAAAATTTTTAAATGTTGTTCGGGCATTTTTCATTTGACAGTCATTGCCGGTGATAATACGTGAACATTGCAGGATTGCCGTTCATTCGGAATAATGCCGCGCAGCAGCAGGTGGATTTTCTTGTTTTGACTTAATTGTCAATGGGAATTATCAAAAATTATTCTTGACAATGTGTTGATTTGGTAACTATATATTTTTAATGATTAAAAAAAGTAACAGGCTTGGTTACTTTAAAAATAGGAGAAATTATGATGAACAAAAAATTGCAGAAAGCATTTAATGATCAAATCAATAAGGAATTATATTCCGAATA
>CAOMFZ010000180.1 GCA_948482415.1 uncultured Mailhella sp. | reverse complement strand
TCTATAACGGTTTTGCGTGTAGGGGGTTTGGGGGGAATAATTCCCCCCAAGAAAAATAAATTGCAATTATTTCTGGAAATGCTCTGGTATTATCCAGAAACGCTCTAACACCTAAAATTTATCCTGTATAATATAAATACAAAACAACAAGGGCGCTGCCAAGGATTGTGATAAGAAATCTTGCAAATTGCATGGAAAGGACAATGGTCAAGGCAACTTTAATCGGGAAAATTCCAAGGGCAATGGGCAAGTTTCGGCGTAAAGTACGAATTGGGTTGCCAATGGCACTTGCCACGAGCATGGCTAAAAGGATTTGGGCATGATTGACCATGTTTTCAGCAAGAAAATGGGAAGAAACACTGGCAGACTGAATAAGTCCGCCAATTTGGGCAATGACAATGGCAATAAGTTCTGCGGGGAAAAATTTTGCAACCTGATACGGCACAGCTTCTTCCCAAAAATCAAGCATGCCGGATTTAATAATCCATTCTGTTCCCAGCATAAGGGGCACAGTGATATACCCCATGCGGAAAAGGATAGCAAGCGTTCGGAGTATGCCTTGTTTTATGGTTATTTTCCAGGCAAGAGGTTCTTTTTGTTCCGGTTTTAAATGGGATAAATCCTGCTCCTTTTGTTTGCTTATATACCAATGAATAAAGAAACAGCCGCAAATAAGCAAAAATCCTCCCAGCAGCTGTATGACAAAAAAAGCAAAACCGGCAATACCGATAAGGGCAATAACCGGATACATAACCCGAACAGAATGGGAAAAATGAGTGAGATAACTGTTTGCCATACCGCCTGTAATCAGGGCAGAAGTGGAAATTTCACCGTTTTTATGGCTTGCTACAAGCATACTGTTTGCCCCTACGGAAGAATACAGGGCAATGGGCATAGCCAAGCCGATAATTTCCGGTAAGCGGGCTTTTTGAGTTATTTTAATCAACCCTTTGCCAAGACAGCGATACCATTGCCTTGCTTCCATTAATGCCCCCAAAAAAGCCGCAATACCGACCATAAAGAAAAGACGCCCTATTGTCTTGAGTTTGGCAAGGATTTTTTCAAAAGCAGTACTTGCCTTTTTGCCGCTTTTCATTTTTTTGTCAGCTTTTTTTTGCTCATGAACAGTTTGCTGCTTTTCCAGATATATTTTTGCATGGTCAAGCTCCGCCTGTTCGCTTGCAGTAATTTTTGCCTGCGTGTGGACAACAAAGTCTTTATGCGGCATATTAAGAGTAAGAAAAACGGCAAAACAAAGAGCAGCCCCGAAAAGCAGGCAGCGTAAAGGAGACTGCCATGGATATTTATTTTTTCTTTTTTTATGCATAATATAAAAAATAACGCCAGGTAAAACCCGGCGTTTTGCGATTAATGAGAAATAATGGTACCGTCTTTGATATTATCGTGACTGTTTTCCGTATGTTCGATAAAAATTTCCTGAATACCGGCAAGAGAACCTAACCCGTCAAGGACAGTATGAACTTCAAAACCGTTTTTGATGAGAATAGTTTTCCAGGAATCTTCGTCATTGCCTGCCATATCATTTTTGGCATGATCCCCTGCTACAATCATAAAAGGCATAAGCCAAACTTTTTTTGCTTTTGTCTGTTTAAGTTCGGCAAGGACATTTTCAAAGGCTAATGCCCCTTCAACGGTTGCAAGCCAACTCATTGGATCTGCTTTATGAAATTCACAGGCAGCAGCCAGCAGACTTAAATCACCTGTCCCTCTGTCATTGCCATGCCCCATGAGGATAACGGCATCATTGGCAGTGCGTTCCTTAGGGAGAGCAGAAAGTACAATTTGGATAGTTTTATCTAAATCTTGTTTGGAAGATAAAAGAGGATGTCCCATGGTAACAGAATTAAAATTTTTACCGTTTATTTCCATATAGCGGCTGATAAGACGGCAAATTTTCATATATTCTTCAGCGGGAACAACATGCAGTGACTGGATTTTTACGTCCTTAAAACCATTTTTACCTGCATAATCCAATGCTTCTGTAATGGAATACACAACTTGTTTTTCTTTGTTGAGTTTTTTCCTGATAATATTGGAAGAATATGCCCAAATAAGAGTGCTGCCTTTTTTTTCATAGGCAGATTGAATGGCAGCTAAAGATTTGGCTGCTTCTTCATCGCTTGTGCCAAAGCCTGCCAAAATAGTCAGCTCTTTTGCAAAACTGCCGGTGGGATTGGATAATAAAAGAGAAAAAGAGAAAATAGCCCAAAAAACAAGCAGGACGCTCGTTTTCATGCGAAAATGCTTCATACTAAACTCCTTGTTCAGAAACCGTGAACAACAATAAATTTCTTAAAGGCTGGTTTTCCGGCTCAAGATTCAACCTGTTTTATGCCTTCCCATTTTCACAGTGGCTCTTTATAAAACAGTCCTCTTTCACGGCTACGGTCTAGCGTTTTTAACTTCCCATTTACCTGCCAAGGCAGAACCTGTAAGTAGATGTAATGTATAAAAATTCAAAAAAAATGTCAAGAAAAATCTATCAGATGCCTATCATTATCAACTGTCAGAGCATTTCCCGCTAAACACAGAAAATGCTCTGACAGAGACAAGAACAGTATTGCGTTTAATTAACAAGAATGTGTTTTAATAGCATACTCTCATTACAAGGTTATTTTTCAGCAAAAGCACACAAGCTTTTGGTTAAATCTTCTCCCAGCAAGTTTTCAGGAGCAGCTTCCAAACGTTCTGCGCAAACCTTTGCCGCTTTATCCAAAATATCAGGACATCCGTTTGCTTCCCATGTATCATAGTTATTCCATTCGGAAACAGCAGGCAGCCATTGTTTTCCGCATTTATTCAAAGTAGATTCACGCATGAGGAAAGATTCTCCATGGGGTGAGTCCAAAATATCGGAAATATCAAAAGCTGCTTCACTTATATCAAGCCCACTCATCATAATCTGCATACGTTCCAGTAATTCTTCATCAATGATGTACTTTTCATAGGAAACAGTCATCATACCATCAAGAATGCCTAAACATTCATTGATCATTTGTGAGCCGCCCATCAGAAGAAAAATATAATTCTGCATGGTTTCAAAACCTGCTTGAATATCAGGAAGTTTTGAATCTGTATTTCCTGCCATGAAACGGGTTGGGATATGATAAAGATATTGTACCAATTGAA
>CAOMFZ010000179.1 GCA_948482415.1 uncultured Mailhella sp. | reverse complement strand
GCAGGGGAAGAAACTTTTACTAAAAGTTTTTCCCCTGCAAAATTCTCAAGATTTACCGGAATTGCTCCAGTCAGACTGAACAACCGGCAGCAAAGGTCTTTTTCCCTGCAAATACTCTTTGAAATGAGTTAATGCTTCATCGTGGTCAAAGCAAAGATGCGGAATATCTTCAAGTTTTCTAAAATGAGCATTAGACGCGTCATCGCCTGCCATGAGCTGAGAAATATCTTTTGGTTTTGCCACATAGGTAACAGTCATTGTATGAAAGCGGGGGTCACGGTCTGGACGGGAATACACACCGATAATCCCCAAAAGCTCAATGTCAAGCCCTGTTTCTTCTTTCATTTCACGAATGGCGGCATGTTCCACTGTTTCGCCGGTATTAACAAAACCGCCCGGCAGTGCCAAACCATGGGGTTCGTTATTGCGTTCAATGAGAACAACGCCTTTTTCTTCATCATAAATAATACAATCCGCTGTTGGGGAAGGATTATCATATTTTGAGATATCATGCTGACAAAATGGACATTTTTTCATATTCATCACTCTTTTCGTTAAATTATTTTTCAGTTGACACATAGCCTTTTTCTGTTAATTGTTCTAAGGAAATTGCTCCGTTACGCAAAATTTTTATTTTTTTATCACCCAGTACATCAATAATGGTAGACGCCTGTCCGCCTTTTGGCTTTGGTGCTAAATTGACGCAGCCATTAACGCGCTTTACCAATTCTTCATCTAATTCTTCAAAAACAGCCGTGGGTTTTTTGCCGCTGATATTGGCACTGCTGGAAACAATAGGCTCACCAACACCCTTGGCAAGAGCAACCGCAACAGGATGAGAACTGAGACGCACGGCAATTTTTCCTGTTCCGCCTGTCAAAAGAGCAGAAACATTTTTTTTAGCCGGCAAAAGAAAGGTAAGCGGACCTGCCCAAAATGCTTTTGCCAAATCTTCCACATCATTTTGCATGGCTTTTGAAATTTGTGTACAGATATAAACTTGCTCCAAATCACTGACAATAGTTGGAAGGGGCAAGGCAAGCAAACGTTTTTTTGCCTGAAAAATGGAAGAAATAGCCTTTTCAGAAGAAATTTTACAGCCAATTCCATAAAATGTTTCCGTAGGATAAATGATAATTCCTTCATCATTTAACACAGAAATTGCTTTTTCCAAACTCAGCTCAAACATAGTACACCTCGATGTTTGAGTATATACTTATGCTATTTTCCTGTCAAAGTTTTAAAGGTTAAAATATCGTATTGCATTATTTTTTATAATGATATATACTTTTACCCTTGATTAATAAAAACTCATACACAAAAAAAATTGGAGATTTAAATATGAAAAAAATTATCGCCGCAAACTGGAAAATGAATAAAAATTCTAAAGAAGCTGTTGAAACCATTACAGAATTATCTGCACTTTTAAATAATTCACTTCCGGAAGAAAAAGAAGTTATTATTTTCCCTTCTTTCATCAGTCTTGAAGCAAGCGCCCATGCACTTAAATCCACACCGTTGCAATTTGGCGCACAGGACGTCTATCCTGCCAAAGACGGTGCCTTTACAGGTGAAGTTTCCCCTGCCATGATTTTAGATGCAGGAGCAGCATGGGTTTTAACCGGCCACTCAGAACGCAGACATATTATCAAAGAAGACAACACCTTCGTAGGACAAAAAACCAGTTTTGCCCTTGCAAGCGGTCTTAACGTTATTGCCTGTGTCGGTGAAACGTTGGAAGAAAGAGAAGCCGGAATGCTTTATGATGTGCTGACTGCTCAGCTCAACCAAACCCTTGCCAAACTTCCCACTCCGCTTAATCCCGAACGCCTTGTTATCGCCTACGAACCTGTTTGGGCTATCGGCACCGGCAAAACAGCCAACAACGAAGATATTATCGAAGCACACGCCATTATCCGTGAACTTTTGAAAAATATTCTTGGAACCCCTGCTGCCCAAATCAGAATTTTATACGGCGGCAGCGTAAAAGCTGAAAATGCTCCTGAAATTATCAAATTAGAAAATGTTGACGGTCTCTTAGTGGGCGGAGCTTCTTTAAAAGCTGAAAGCTTTGCAAAAATTATCAATGCTTAATTTATAATAACTGCATTTTTTTCTTGCAAAAATTTCAATATGTGTTTAACATAATTGCTCGAAATAAAATGAATGGGTTAATTACTCAATAAGGAGCTACTTGTGCAATCAGGTATTTTAGTTCTTCATATTTTAGTTTGTATAATTTTAATTGTGCTTATTCTTTTGCAGTCCGGCCGTGAAGGAATGGGTGTTATCTTTGGCGGCGGCGGAAACAGCTCTGTTTTTGGCAGTCAGGGTGCCGGCGGTATTTTGGTAAAGCTGACAACATTTTTAGCTGTTATGTTTGTTGTTACTTCCTTAGGCTACAATATTCTTACAGCCAATAAAAAAGATGTTAAATCCATTTTAGATGTCCAATTTGAAGAAAGTGCACCAGTTGCGGCTCCTGCTCCGGTGCAGGTTCCGGCACAGGAAGGAAAAGCTCCTGCTGCAGAAGTTGTTGACCAAAATGCGCCAAAAGCTGAAGAAAACGCTGCTCCTGAAGCTGCTCCAAAAGCAGAAGAAAATGCAGCCCCTCAAACTGCTCCGGCTGAAGAACAAAAAGAAGAAAACAAAACAACCGGCTCCATTACTGATAAAAATGCAAATTTAGTTGCTCTCAATCTTAAAAATACAGTAACAAATACTGTAAAAGATTCAGCAAAAAAAAAAACAAAATCCCAAATTAAACAAACAAAACAACAAATTAAAGAATCCCAAAAGGATAAAACTCAAAAAACAACACCTGCACCAAAGCAGCAAAATAATGAACAACCTTCTCGAATGAATTATAATGAAGGATAAAAAATATCTCAATAAAAATAAAAAAGCCTTAGCAATAAGGCTTTTTTTCTTATCTTGAAAACTTGACAATAAAAAAAATTTTTTCTATAGTTTTTTCATAGGAAACTGGACGGCGGTAACGCCGCCAACCCCGCCAGATCCGAAAGGAAGCAACGGTAACGGTTGTTATTGGGTGTCCAGTTCCCAAAAGGCACAAAAACATTTTGTGCCTTTTCGCATTTTAGGCTATATGCTTAATTATTCTTTTCTTTTCAGAGGTATCCCTATGCGCAGCGACATTATGAAAAAAGGCAAAGAACGTTCTGCTCATCGTTCTTTACTTGC
>CAOMFZ010000178.1 GCA_948482415.1 uncultured Mailhella sp. | reverse complement strand
AGTTAAAGAGTTCCATGGGATACCGTCTGCATTATTACGACCTGCATAGGCATCTTCTTTCAATTCATTGGTACCTTGAACATAAACTACACGAGCGGTATGGCTGAGGTTTTCAAGGAATGAGAAACCTGCGTATTCAGCAATAAGACCCCAAGTACCGAATGGGCTGTCGTTGTTTACCAAGGTATTGTAGCCGTCAACACCGATGATGTTGTCACCGAAGAGGATAGTGGAAGCGGCAAAGCCCGGGTCTAAGAGAATGAAACCATTGTCATTATTGGTATCGTCATCACCGGTTGAATACCAGCCGCCGAAGCTTGCGGTGCCGTTGTCGAATTTGTAAGAAGCTTTAGCAGCTACATAGAAGCCGTCAAAGCTGTCTTCAGCAGCAGGATCCATATTGTGAAGTTTTGCATTGCTGTACAAAGCATCAAGAGCAAATACAAATGGGTCGAACATGCTGAGTTCTGCAGAAGCACCGATTACGAATGCATCAGCTGCATATCCTTTTTCAAATACATCTTTAGCACCTACTTTTTTATAGTCGCCACGACCGAAAAGGATAGAACCTGCAGGTTTTACGGTTTCCAAGCCTTCTTTGTCTGCATGAGCATACATTACCCATGGAGCAACTTTGAAGCCGTCGTATGCAAATTCAGCGTTAAGCATTACTGCGTCTGCATCGTCTTCAGAATCAAAGCTTTCGCCATTTGCATCAGAGCTATCAAGACGAGCCCAAGTGAAGCCAACATTGATATTGTCGTTGATAGCAGAAGCCAAGGTAATACCGTCACCGCGACCGTTGAGGATTGGAGAACCGAATGCATAGCTTGGAGCTACAAGAGCATGACGACCCATACGAGCTTTAATGTCTGTTCCCGGAATGGTCCAGTCAATGTATGCTAAACGCATACGGAAGTGGTTAGCACCATCACCTTCATTCATGGTTGGGTCAGCGGTGAAGTCACCTTTAGTGTCGGTACCCCAAGCATGACGATATTGGAACAAGATAGTAGCAGAAAGATCTTCGCTTGCTACATAGTCGAAACCGAAACGGATACGGCTTGCAGCATTGAAGTTTTCAGGGCTGTCTTTGCCTGAATCACCATAGGTGAATTCTTCAGCGAATTGCAAATTCGGTTTGAATTCGCCTGCCTGTGCGCCTGCAAAAGAAGAAACTACGAGGCCAGCAGCCAATAAAAGTGTAGTAAGTTTTTTCATTGTATTTTTCCTCACAGAATTTATGCCTAAAAGGCAAATTTGAAATTTTATCAGTCCAAAAAGCGGGGCTTTCCGAACCTCACAAATCCCTTGTACACAATTTAACGGTGCTTGTAAAGTTTTTTTTACAGTTTTAATACAAATTTTTTTACTTTTTCTGTACAAAAATTTTTATTCATTTTATCTTACTGAAATATTTGCTTTTATTCCTTGCTCTTCTTCAAAAAAAATTTAAAAATTTTTTGAAATTTTCCGCAAAATATAGCACATCTATAGCACCGCCTGTTATTCCTCAAAATATTTTTGTATAATTTTTGATACACGTCTGGAACTTTGCTGGAGGCTCTTATCATTTAAATGGGCATAGCGCTGTGTCATGGCAGGGCTGTTATGGGTGAGGAGTTTCTGGATTGTATACAGGTTTGTCCCGTTATTGGCAAGGAGACTGGCAAAATTATGCCTGAGCATGTACAGCGGACGATAATTTTTTGGCAAGCCGATTTTCTCCTTGATTGCTTTTGCCTTTTGATAATAATTTGCATAGGGCTTTTTGTTGCTGTCAAGAAAGATATACTCACTGTTTCGCGGGAGTTTTTTCAAAATCTGCTTTACCGACAAAGGCAGGGGGATATAGTCAGACTGGCGCTTTTTGGCGTTTTTTGCCTGTAAATAAATAATATTATGTTTGCTGTCGATATCCTGCCATGCAAGGTAATATATGGCTTTTTTGCGCATGCCCGTGTACAGCGCAGTCATGAGAAAGGCTTTTGCATAGATGTTTTCTTCGTGCTGTAAAGCTGTAATATACTGTTTTAATTGCTTTTCCGATAAATATTCATTAACCGTATTCTGCACCTTGGGAATATCAAAATAAAGGGCGGAATTTTCAGGGCTGAACCCATTTTTTACTGCAAAATGAATGAGCGTCCTCAATAACTTTACAATATGGGCAACGGTTTGTGAAGAAAGCTTTTTGCCGTGCCGATTGACGCGGCTTTCCAGCTCCTGCCGAAATTCGGTGATTTCTTTTGTGGTAATATCCAGCGGAGTTTTTGTGTAAAACGGCTCTAAATACTGATAGCAGTGCTTGATTGACGCAAAAGAACTGACTGTGCTTTTCTGCAATTCATATTCCTGCCAGATAGCGGCAATGGTGAAAGCACTTTCCTGCTCGCAGAGGGCATGCTCCCCTTCGATGATTTTTTCCATGCGGATTTTCAGGGCTTTTTTAATCGTCATGCCCTGCGATTTTGTGCCGATTTTTTGCAGGACTTGTTTTCCCTGCCTGCCCCCAATGCGGTAATAAATGTAATACGACCAGTCGTGGCTTGCGGGCTGGGCAGGCTCATGAGCGGAGAAATTTTGGCTTTGACCGCCTGCATTTTGATTGGCTGAAATATAAGAATCGGAGACATAACTGTGAGGGATATGCTTACTCTGCTTAAGGTAGCGGACTTTTATCCCTGTATATCCTTTAATTGCATAAAGTTTCCCGTCTTTGGGGATCGTTGACAGCGTATACATAATGCGTCCTTTTTATTGGGCTCATCGGATAAAAATCAGAAAGAAAATAATTTTTTGCTTTGTTTTAGGATCAGGTTGATTTTATAACTACAAAAGATAATTATAAAATTTTCTTTTTATGGGGGAAATGATTATCTCTGCTGTCGCTGCTTTAGTCGTTGTGACGCAGGAAACTACGAATAAAGACAGTGTCTATAAGGCAATGGCTTGTGACTATTAACCACTGTCTTTATCTGTACGGCTCTAGAAGAGGAAAAGGGGGTAAAAAGAGCCTTATATATTATTAAGGTATATATAGCACTCGTATAGCACATATTTTTTCAAGAATGAAAAAACAGGGAATTTGCATTAAATTAAATCGTATAACCTGTTTTTATTTATAGATTTTCTTTGCAGAAGCAAAGTGGGCGTCAGCCTTTTAGGCATAAATTCTGTGAGGAAAAATACAATGAAAAAACTTACTAC
>CAOMFZ010000177.1 GCA_948482415.1 uncultured Mailhella sp. | reverse complement strand
TTTATCGTTTTTGCTCTCATTGTTGTGGCTCTTAAATAGTGTGAACACGCCCTAGAGCATTTCCGAAAATAGTTGCAATTTATTTTCTTTGGGGGAATTATTTTCTCTAAACCCCCTACACGCAAAACCGTTATAGACATTGTCTATAACGGTTTTGTTTGTTATGTCGTTTCTTGTTGTTCTTGGGAAATTTATTTTAAAAGTTTTGTAAAGGGGTGCAGGGGAAGAAACTTTTACTAAAAGTTTTTCCCCTGCATAAAAAAGTCGCAAGATTTATCGGAAATGCTCTAACAAGGTTGAGCAAAAGAAAAATTTTTTATTCAGTTTGTTGTTCCGTTACTGTTGGTTCTCTTGAGCCGGTTTTCCAATATCGGGGTGGGAGATGGCTTCACCGCGCATCATTGCCCGATATTCTTCCAAAGGCATCATGCTTAAAGCGCCAAAAGCACAGGCTTCAACGCAGGCAGTGACTTCTTTGCCTTCACTTGCCCTCCATTGTTCGCAAAGGTCACAGCGTACGGAAATAAGACGGGGGTCTTTTCTTTCAAGACGTTTCTTTTCGTCTTCTGTAACTTCAACAAAGGTTCTGCTGATTGCACCGTAGGGGCATGCCATAACGCAAAGTCCGCAGCCGGCGCAGAATTCTGTCCGCATAACAACTTTTTCGCCTTTGTTTTGAATAAGAGCGTGGGTTGGGCAGACAAGCGCACAGGGAGCTTCTTCGCATTGACGGCATTGCACAGGCATTTTCAGTGTATCTGTTTTGACAACGTGCACGCGTGGTTCATGGTCTTTGCGCAATTTTGCGGCTTCTTTAATGGTGACGCCATTGTGGGAAGCAATACAAGCCAATTCACATTTTTTACAGCCGCGGCATTTATCTGAGTCAGCGTAAATAATATATTGTTGTGACATAGCTAATTCTATTCCTCATTATTTTTTTCATGCACTTTTATCGAGGTTATTTGCATCTCATTGCCGCCTTGCCAGTCAACATTGGTATTTTGGCATAATGGGCATGCAAAGTGCCTTTTGTTTATGCTGATAGTTTTATTGCAGTCATGGCAAAAACCTGTAAGCGGTATGCGTTCAATGAACATTTTTGCATTGTCGGCTATGGTATTTTCTGCCAGAATTTCAAAACAGCCTGCGACTGTTTGGGGTTCTATGCAGCTAAGCAGTCCAACTTTCAAATGAATTTCATCAACGCAAAGGTTTTTGCCTTGTTTTGTTACTTCTTCAAGAATAATTTTGAGCAGGGAAGAAGCAATCACGGTTTCATGCATAGTCTTTTTCTATTATCTTTCCGTGCAGGAAACACATGGGTCAATACTGTTGACAATAAGGGTTACGTCAGCAACTTCACAGTCTTTCATCATAACGCTTAAAGCATCCCAGTTATTGTAGGAAGGAACACGCCATTTTAAGCGCAAAGGCATGTCTGTTCCGTCGGTATGGACATAGTAGAAAAGTTCACCGCGCGGAGCTTCGGAACGTGCCATTGCTTCACCTGCCGGAATATGAGGAAGCAGAACATGCAGTTCTCCTTCTTCAGGCATATTGTGAATAAGCTGCTTGATAATCTTAATGGATTCCAAGGTTTCTCTCAAACGTACCATGGCGCGTGAATGTACATCACAGCCGGTTTCAGTGATAACATCAAAATCCAGTTCATTATAAATCAGATAGGGGGCATCACGGCGAACATCAATGGGGACATTGCTGCCTCTGGCAACAGGACCGACCAGACCATATTTGATAACATCTTCTGCACCAATACAGCCAACATTGGTTGTTCTTCTTAATATCATTTTATCCGTTGCAAAAATGTCAATAATTTCTTTGATGTGATTTTCTGTTCTGGTGATACTTTTTTCAAGAAAATCAATAAGGTCAAGATTGATAGAATATTTTACTCCGCCAATGCAGTTTGCAGAAATATTCATGCGGTTGCCGTAAATGGTTTCTTTTACATCCTGCATGATTTCACGCACTTCCATCATATGCATGAAAAGAGATGCATAGCCGACGTTGTGGGCTAAAATAGCAACGTTGAAAAGGTGGGAGGCAACACGTTTGATTTCTTCAGCCAGAATACGAAGAGCCTGAGCGCGTTTGGAAACTTTGATTCCAGCCAGATTTTCTATAACCATGCAATAGGTCAGAGGGTGGCTGTTGGAACAAAGGGAACAAACCCGTTCAGTGAGCACAACGTTTTGGAAGAAGTTTCGTTTTGATGCAATAGATTCCATGCCGCGGTGGACGTGACCGGCTGTAATATCAACATGTTTTATTTTTTCGCCTTCAAGATCAAGCTTGAAATACATTGGTTCTTCAAGAGCAACGTGAATAGGTCCCAAAGGAATAGAAAAAGATGTTGTTTCGTTTGTTTGTTTGGTTTCCATAATTATTCCTTTTCTTCTGTTTGTGGCTTTGGTGCTTCTTTTGCTGTTTCTTCTACTTTAGTAAAGCTGGGTTCTTTACATTGTTCCTTGAAATTTTCAGGAACAAAGCCGATTTTTTCCAGCATAACATGTTCCCAAAGGTCTTTGCTGCCTGTGCCATGTACCAGGGAAGAAAATGGAATAAGCTTTGCCATAATACCTGCATCCAGACGTTCATCAAGGAATAAACGCTTTGGATTGGGGTGATTAAGTACTTCAATATTATACATTTCCCGAAATTCGCGTTCATGCCAGTCAGCATTTCTAAAATACGGCGTAATGGAAGGAACGGGAAGAGGTTCCAGCGTTTCTTTGTCATAAATCTGGACAGTAACGCAGAATAATACACCTTTTATGGCAAAATGATAGGCAATGGCACGGCGTTTTGCTTCAATGGAGCGGTCTTCCGTGTACGCACTGATTGTGCATAAACGAGCTTGAAGATTTTGCAAAACTTCCATTACTTTGGTGAGGTCGGCAACATTTTCAAGTTTCAGCCAGCCATAATAGTCATTATAATAGTTCGTTGTCCAAGTGAGTTTTGGAAAATCTGTTTTTTCAAACGTATCTTTAATGAGATCAACAGTCTCCAGCATATTATTCTGGTTTTGATTCATGGATTTCTCCTTGTTGGCGTTCAGCTGTGGCGAGTTGGCGGCAGCTTGGGCAAAGTCTGATAATTTTATCTACATCAACCGGGCTGTTAGCATAAATTTTTGCAGCAATATTGGCGTTTTATGCCGGCCGTATGATGAAAGCCTACGGCAGCACCGAATTTTACC
>CAOMFZ010000176.1 GCA_948482415.1 uncultured Mailhella sp. | reverse complement strand
TGTAGCTCAGTAGGATAGAGCGTCCGCCTCCTAAGCGGAAGGCCGTGGGTTAGATTCCCGCCAGGGACACCAGAAGATTTATCAGTAAAGCCCTATGTTATCCGCATAGGGCTTTTTTTATAGGAGATATTTGTTCTTTATTTTCTTACGCCAGCCAAGTGACAAGGCAATAGGAAATAATCCAGATGGCGATGTCGAGCATGAGAGGAGGAATGACTTTTCCGTTGAGAATGCTTTTCAAAGTAATAATCACGGAAAGAATTTTGCCGATAAAGGTAAAGAATGCAAAGCCAAGGGCAGCCAAAAAGCCCATTTGTAAAAAGACAAAGAAAATAAGAGCAAGACTGATCATTCCCGTCAGGCAGGAATCATTCATACCCGCACTGTGCATAGTGTATTGCGTAAAAAAAGGAGACTGGCGAAAACTGTAGCGTCTTCCCCGGTCGGAAGCATTTTGATAGCTTGTATTGCCGCCGTCATCGACAATTTCGGGTTCAATCACTTCTTCCTGCTTCTCTTGTCTTTCTCGTTCTTTTCTTTCTTCTATTTGTTTTTCAAGATTAGGGTGACGGTATAGTTCATGGATTTGGCGTTCGCAGGTTTTGCAATAGCCATTTTCTAATATTGAGTTACAAAAGGGACATCTCATTTTTTATCCTTATTTTTGCAGAAAGAACTGCATGTGCTGCAGCTTGAGGCAGAACAGGAAGAACTGCGTTTTGGGAAAGGAATATGCGGGGTGGCAACAAACGTATCATCAATGACATCAATAAAAATACTGCCACATTTTTTCAATAATTCTGCATTGATACAGAATGTGTAATTTTGTACATTAATAATTTCATCGCCGCTTGCAGGTGTATCTAAAATAAATTCCAGTCGTGAGCTTTGTTCCCCAGGAGCGAGATAAAGGCGAATAGGCTTTTTTTCCTGTGTTAAAAAAAATGTATCCAATTCTTTTTGTGCATTTAAACTAATTTCTATCATTGCCGGTGTGTTTTGTTTAAAGGTATTCCCACAAAAATGTGGGAATACGGTGTAAATTAGATTGAGCAGGATCCGCCGCTGCTGCAGCCTGAGCAGCTGGAAGCTCCGGCAGGGGAATTCAGTGGAATATCAGGTTCAACATTGAAACCTAAATAGGTAATATCAATGGTTGCACCGCCGATTTGAGAAAGCAGGCTTGTTTCGATGCAGAAATCAAACCCATCTACTTCCATAGTCGTATCATCTGATTTGGACTCATCCAGAGCCAAAGATAATTTTGGACCACGTCAGCCGCCGGGAGCTAAAAATACACGGATAGTGCTTTTTTCTTTGTCAGCAAAAAAAGCATCGAGTTCTTTTTTTGCATTTTCTGTTAATTTAATCATTTTTCCTCCAACGCAAAAAGCGTGGTTTTTATATGATATTAAATAGGTTGTAAAAGGCAAGTTGTCAATGTAAGAATTTTGACAAACAGGGAAATATGGTGCTAACATATTGATAATTCAGCAGAGTTTTTAAAAGTTAATTTTGCGGGAAAATAGTTTTTAAAATTTTATTTGCAATAATTATGTATTTTGGTAAAGTTAAGGAACGATTTGTATGCAGTAACCCATAGGAGTTATTATGAAAGTTCTTATGAATAAAGGCGATATGGAACGTACTTTGGAACGTCTTGCCTATCAGATTATGGAAAAATATGAAAATTTAGATAACCTTGTTTTGGTGGGGATAGTTCGCCGCGGCGTGTATTTATCCGACAGATTAGCCAAAATTTTGCATGAAAAAACCGGCAGAAAAGTTGCGCAGGGAACCCTTGATATCAGTTTGTACCGCGATGATTGGACAACACTTGCCGCTATTCCTGAACTGACCGCGTCAGATATTCCTGTATCCATTGAGGGAAAACGGGTAATTTTAGTTGATGATGTGCTGTATTCCGGCAGAACAGTACGGGCTGCGCTGGAAGCTTTGCAGGATTATGGACGTTCCTGCTCCATTGAACTGCTTGTGCTGGTGGACAGAGGGCACAGAGAACTGCCGATTTATGCCGCCTATGTGGGCAAGATGGTAAATACTGCAAAAAGTGAACAAATTGACGTCCTTTTGGAAGATTTAGACGGAATTGACGAAGTTCGGCTTTTGCCCAATTAAGGAAAAATATGAACACTGAAGAGAAATATCTGGAACGCCTGGAAATTATTGTTGAAGAAGAGGATTTTGCACTTGCCGAAGCTCTTGTGGGACAAACCCTGAGTTATGGCTGGGAAGAGGAAAGCCTTGCCACAGGACAAATTAAACTCACCATGCATTGTGAAGACGGCAAAATTTTAGATACGCTTGCCGGTCAGGTAAAGGACTTTTTGCCGGAAGCCGTGTGTTCCCGCTCTAAAATTGTGCAGGCTGACTGGACAAATGCATGGAAAGAATATTTTACGCCCATTGAAGTGGGGGATTTTGTTATTTTACCGCCTTGGCTTACAGAAACGTATGAAAATACAAAAAAATTGCACCCTATTATAATTGAGCCAAAATCTGCTTTTGGCACAGGGCATCATGCCAGCACAGTGCTGTGCCTGAAAGCCATTACAACCTTGTACCATGAAGGAAAAATCAAGGCAGGGCAGCGCTTTTTAGACCTTGGCACAGGCACGGGAATTTTGGGTATTGCCTGTACAAAATATGGTTTAACAGGCTATGGACTTGATATTGAAAGCCTTGCTGTGGATAATGCACGGGAAAATTGTACGCTGAATAAGGTGCAGGGCTTTGACATTGAGCTTGGCAGTATTGAAAAGGCAAAAGGTCAGCAATATGATGTAGTTATTGCTAATATTCTTGCCAAGCCCCTGCGTGAAATGGCAGAAGATATTATGGCATGTACCGGTGACAATAACGTGCTGATTTTATCAGGCTTTTTAGGCATACAAGTTGAGGATTTGGAAAAAGCCTATGCCGGAATGGGTAAAGCTCGTCAGTTCAGACAGGAAACAGATATGAAAGACGGCGAGTGGATTTCTCTGTATTGGGGATAAATTTGTTATTTTTCTTGGGGGAAATGATTATCTCTGCTGTCGCTGCTTTAGAGCAATTCCGATAAATCTTGAGAATTTTGCAGGGGAAAAACTTTAGCTCTGCTGTCCATTTCTGTATCTCTGCTGTCGCCATCTGTAAAACTCGCAAGCTCGTTAACAGCTGCCGCAAGCCTCGTAAACTCGGCATAACAGAAACGGCTTCGCCGCCATTCCGGTGGCTAT
>CAOMFZ010000175.1 GCA_948482415.1 uncultured Mailhella sp. | reverse complement strand
TGTGAAAATCCGCTTGCCATGGCTCTTTATCAATATGCTTAATTCCTCACTTTCTGCGTATATTGTCTATTTATTTGAGGGAACGATTGCCCAAATGGCTTTTTTGGCAGTACTTATGCCTATGGTTGCCAATCAGGCAGGAAATACAGGTCAGCAAGCTCTTGCTGTTATGATCAGGCAGCTGGCCACAGAAAAATTTGACAATAAAAAAGCTTGGAATGCCGTGTTCCGTGAAGGAAAAATCGGCTTTGCCACAGGATTTATCATTTCCTTTATTGCCATTTGCGTGATTACCTATCTCACGGATAATATATCGCTCGGAGCAGTTATGGGCGGTTCGCTGCTTTTGGATATGCTCCTCGGCGCTATTGCGGGCGGTTCTATTCCCCTTGTTTTGCGTGCTTTGGGACGTGACCCTGCGCAGGCTTCCAGTATCTTTTTAACTGCTCTTACGGACGGGGCAGGCTTCTTTATTTTCCTGAGCTTTGCGTCAGTATTCCTTTTATAGAACTTCATTGATAAGGTTAAACATGAACAAAAAAATTCATTATTTTCTATGCGGCTTTCTCATGGGAATTGCCGACACCATTCCCGGAGTTTCCGGCGGAACTATTGCTTTTATTACAGGCATATACGGCAAACTTCTGGAAACCATAAAATCCGTTGACAAAGAATTTTTCTGTCTTCTCTTTTCCCTGCAAATCAAAAAGGCCTTTGCTAAAATCCCCTTTGGCTTTGCTGTTCCGCTCTTTCTTGGCATAGGAACTGCCATTGCGTCCCTTGCCAAAGTCATGGTTATTCTGCTGGAAAATTATGCAGACAGCATATGGGCTTTCTTTTTTGGGCTTATTTTGTCTTCTCTGCATATTCTGCTCGTGGAAATAAAGGATAAAAATCCTCAAAAAATTGCATCGCTGGTCTTTTTTGTTCTGGGGATTATTTTTTCCCTGTGGATAAGTTTTACCAATCCCATTCCGCTCACCTCAAGCTATCCTGTTATTTTCTTTTCCGGTTTTTTTGCCATTTGCGCCATGATTTTACCCGGCATTTCCGGAGCTTTTCTCCTTGTTTTAATTGGACAATATCATACAATTTTAAACGCTGTGGCAGCTTTTAATCTGCCTGTTATCTGCATTTTCTTACTTGGCTGTGTGGCTGGAATTTTAATTTTTGCCCATGTTGTCAGCGCCTGCCTTAACAACTTTTATCATGTCACCCTTTCCTTTCTTTCAGGCATTTTAGCCGGCTCCCTTGCCATGCTTTTTCCTTTTCACGAAAACCAGGCTTTTTCCCACAATATCCTCCTTACAGGGCTTATCATTATAGGTGCGGTCATTCCTCTGGCTATCAATCACATAGGCAAAAAACGCTATTTAAAATAAACAATTACAGAAAAAGAATACTGCTTGCAAAATTATCGTTTTCTGCTATTCTTTCCCTGTATTTTTATTTTTCAATCAATAAAAAGGATTATATATGATAGGTATTTCAAAATTATACTGCGACCAGGTAGAACCCTCCGACGCTCTTCGCTACGGCAGACATTCCGGCAAGCTCCCTTCCCATTTGCTGCAGTTTTCTGCCGATAAAAAACCCGTTGTTGTCTGGAACATGACTCAGCGCTGCAACTTGAAATGCGTACACTGCTATGCAAAAGCCACCACAGAAAAAGGAACTGACCCTATCTCTACCGAACAGGCAAAAGTCATGATTGACGATTTGGCACAATTCGGTGCGCCTGTTATGCTCTTTTCAGGCGGTGAACCGCTTGTACGCGAAGACTTGCCTGAACTTGCCAAATACGCCACCGGCAAAGGTATGCGCGCGGTTATTTCCACCAACGGCACACTTATTGACAGAAAAATGGCAAAAGTCTTGAAAGAAGTCGGACTTTCCTATGTCGGTGTCTCTCTTGACGGCGGCGAAGAAGTGCATGACGCATTCCGCGGTGTCAAAGGTGCCTACAAAAAAGCCTTGGAAGGGCTTGATTACTGCCGTGAAGAAGGCATCAAAGTGGGCTTGCGCTTTACCATTAACAAACGAAATGCCGTTGAAGTGCCTAAGATTTTTGAACTCATGAAAGAACGCGACATTCCCCGCGTTTGCTTCTACCACTTAGTCTATTCCGGCCGCGGCAGTGAGCTTATCAAAGAAGATTTATCCCATCAGGAAACCCGCGACATGCTCGATCTTATCATGGATAAAACCCGTGAACTCTACAATCAGGGCTATCAAAAAGAAGTCCTGACTGTTGATAACCACGCTGACGGTCCATACCTTTGGATGCGCCTGCAAAAAGAAGATCCAAAACGTGCCGCAGAGGTTTTTGAACTGCTCCAATTCAATGAAGGCAACAGCTCAGGACGCGGTTTCGCCTGCATTTCTTGGGACGGCAAAGTCAGCGCCGACCAGTTCTGGCGCCACCATGTTTTCGGAAATGTCCTTGAAAGACCATTTTCTGAAATCTGGGTTGATCCCAATATCGAACTGCTGCACAAGCTCAAAGACAAACGCCCCCATGTAAAAGGACGCTGCGCAAAATGCCAGTTCCTCAATATTTGCGGCGGCAACTTCCGTGCTCGTGCAGAGGCCGTCTATGGTGACGAATGGGCAGAAGACCCCGCCTGCTACCTCACCGACGAAGAAATCGGCATTAAATAAATACTTTTGTTTTTATGAGAGGGGAACTTTTAGAAAAGTTCTCCCTCTCATACTCTCCCCACAAAACTTTTTAAGCTTTTCTTTTCAATTACACAAAAAAATTTTCAAATCAACACATTATTACTTATCACGATAATGTGACCCGCATTGAATGATTTGAATAGAATTATTATAAATTCTATACACTATCCTGTTTTTTTTTGATCAATGCGCCTGCTCCAATATCCAGATAAATCACCTGACAATCTTTCAGGTTTTCCAATTCCCTCATATTGATTACGGTCAATATCTCTTATTAATTCAAGTATTCTTTTCAGCGTTTTTTTATCTTGTTTCTGCGCCATTCTCTTCCATTTCCTGCATGGATTTACGCAGTCTTGCCATATTTTTTTCACTGTAAAACGGGTCTGTTGAAATTTCAAAAGGTATTCTCTGTTCTTTGACAACGGCTTTTGCAAAAATAGAAATAGCTGTTGTCATATTCATACCAACATTTTTACAAAATTCTTCAAATTCTCGTTTTAATTGGCTGTCTATCCGAATACTGATTGTACTTTGTTCCATATGAACTCCTTTTTATAAGAAAATAATACGGTAGTTAAACATTATCAATACATTGTATAAATATTCGTATTTTTATAAAAATCCCCCAAAGAAAAAGCAGGTATGAAAATACCTGCTTTTTCTTTGCAATGAGGGGGTATGGGG
>CAOMFZ010000174.1 GCA_948482415.1 uncultured Mailhella sp. | reverse complement strand
GCACGATGAAAAATACACAGGTGCACATAATTATACCACGGAATATCTATCAAAAACAGAACAAATCTGCGAACTTGTCATGCTCCGTCTGGGCACAGCCAAGGGCCTCAGCGTTGCTGAATATGAAGAACTCAGCCAAAAAAATTTTCTCAGGGAACACAAAAACCTACTGCACCTTTTAGATAAAAATAATCTCATGCGCATAAAAAACGGCTATGTCTGTTTTACCCGCAACGGCATGCTTGTTTCCAACAGCATTTTGGAACATTTTTTCCGAAATATCAAAGAAAATCAGGCAAAAACGGCGCTTAAACAATGAACGAAACAAAACAAAATAAACAAACAAAACGGGCAAAGCAAGTTATCGGACGCCTGGCACCAAGCCCTACCGGCTGCCTGCATATTGGCAATGCCTGGTCTTTTTTGCTGGCATGGCTTTCCGCCCGTTTATGCAATGGAAAAATTTATTTGCGTATGGAAGATATTGACCCTGCCCGCTCCAAACCGGAATTTATTGACGCCATTTTAGAAGATTTTGCGTGGCTTGGCATTGATTATGACGGGGAAATTGCTTTTCAAAGCCAGCGCTCCGAACTCTACGAAGCATATAAAGAAAAGCTGAGTTCTTTTATTTATCCCTGTTTCTGTACACGCAAAGAACTGCGGGAAGCAGCAGGCGCTCCTCAAGTTCTCACTCCGAGTAAGAGACTGATTATGCCTGACATGGGTGCGAGTTATCAGCGCACCTGCCGTTTTTTATCTTCAGCGGAAAGGGAAAAAAACAAACATAAAAACACCTGTCTGCGCCTTGCCTGCCCGCCTTTTGAAGCATGCGAAGAACAGACTGTTCCTGAAAAATATTTTTCACTTTCACCTGTTTTTTCTTTTGAAGATTTAGTACTTGGCAGGCAGGAATTTAATTTAAATAACTGCGGCGGCGACTTTGCCCTGCAGCGTTCGGATAAAGTTTGGGCATATCAGTTTGTGGTCAGCATTGATGATATGCTCATGGGAGTCAATCAGGTTGTGCGCGGTGCCGACATTCTCACTTCCACGCCCAGACAGCTTTATCTCTTTCATTTACTCGGCTGCCAAGCTCCGAGCTATGCCCATATTCCGCTGCTGCTGGACGAAAAAGGCGAACGCCTTGCCAAACGCCATGCCAGCCAAAGCTTGAAAAATATACGCCAAAGAGAACCTAATCCTGCTCCCCTTATTCAATACCTTTGCCAATTTTTAGGCATTGCTGCTGAAGTGAGCAACGCAAAAGAATTGCTTGCATACATTAAAAATCAAAATACCCAAATTTTTCCCTGGCATGTTCTCAGGAAATACAATAATGCTATCCGAATTAAAGCATTTTAATCCTTCTATTATCCTGATTTTATTTGTAAACAGTATATAACAAATTAAAATAATTTTTTTCAATTGACTTATTCTCTTCCTATGTTATATTTTTCACGAATCGTATATTAACCTTTAACCCGAGGTATTAGTATGGACAGACGTAATTTTATAAAATGCGCATCTGCAGCTGTTATTTCTCTTTCACTCCCTAAAATGGCATTTGCAAATTCTTCAAAAGTCACTGTCTTTTACGGCGGACCAATTCTGACAATGAATCCGACAAATGACATTGTGGAAGCCATTGTTGTTGAAAAAGATAAAATTATCGGTGTCGGCACAAAAGCTGATATGTTTAAATTAGCCGGTGACTATGCCAATAAAGTTGACTTGCAGGGCAAAACATTAACCCCCGGTTTAATTGACGGCCATGGTCACTACCCAAACAGCGGGGTATACGATTTATATTATGTTAACCTCAATGTTCCTCCGCTTGGCTATGTTGCCTGTATTGCAGATTTACAGGAACGCCTGCGTGAAAAAGCCAAAGTAACCCCAAAAGGTCAGCTCATTTATGGAACCAACTATAATGACCTTGCCATGAAAGAACAGCGTCACCCCACAAAAGCTGAACTTGATGACGTTTCCACAGAACACCCCATTTTTATCAAACACGTCAGCGGACACTTGGCAGTTGCCAACAGCAAAGCACTTGAAATTGCAAAAATTACCCCTGACACCACAGCAGCAACCGGACAAATCAATTTTGAGACAGGCTTATTGGCAGGTACTGACCCACAACGTCGTTTCTGGGATTCAGATATGCCAACCATTAAAATTGACTATGAAGAAGCCATTGCTTTTGCCGGAAATACCTATGCCTCCAATGGGGTTACCACAGCCAATAACGGCGGCAGCCCAACCATTGATGAGTTCTTTTTATCCTGTTCTGACAATGGCAAATTGCCTATTCGTGTTGTTGTCTGGCCTTATGCGCAAGTCAATGATGACATTACCAAGCGCTATAAAGATAAGCGTTCCGGTGCAATTTTAGATAAAAACGGCAAAGTTATCCTTGGTGCGGCAAAACTTTTTGCTGACGGCAGCCCTCAAGGCTATACTGCGTATTTCTCAAAGCCCTACTATAAGCAAATGTCCGGCAAACCAAATGATTACCGTGGTTTCTCTTATTTCAAAAGTCCGGAAGTTTTAATGGAACGCGTAAAATCCCTGCATGACAATGGCTGGCAAATTGCAACCCATACCAACGGAGACCAGGCCATTGAGGATATGATCAATGCCTATCATAAGGTGCTGAAAGATAACCCGCGCGATGACCACAGACATATTTTAAACCACTGTCAATTCTGCCGTCCTGACCACGTTTCCCGTATTGCAGATGATAATCTTATCCCCAGTTATTTTGTTACCCATACATATTTCTGGGGTGATATTCACCGCAATTATGTTGCCGGTCCTGAAATGGCTGCTCATATCAGCCCCTGTCAGTCTGCCTTAAAACAAGGTATTCGTTTTGCTTTGCACAATGATACGCCGGTTACCCCAATTTCTCCGCTCATGGACGTATATTCTGCTGTAAACCGTATAACCTCCAGCGGCTTTATTTTAGGTGAAGACCAAAGAATTGGCGTCATGGATGCCCTTCGCGCCGTAACCATTAATACTGCCCGTATGTACTTTATGGAAGACAGCATTGGTTCTCTTGAAGTGGGCAAAAAAGCTGACCTTGCAGTCTTGTCTGATAATCCTTTAACCATGAAGCCGGAAGATCTTATCAACTTAAAGGTTCTTTCAACTTTTGTTGACGGTGAACTTGTTTATCAGGCATAATCGGTAAAAAAAACATAAAAAAAGTCCTCTTAGAGAATTTCCGAATACCATTCGTAATTTTTATTTTCTTTGAGGGGAATTATATCTCTGCTGTCGCTATCCGTAAAGCTCATTCTTCGCTAACGGCTACCGCTCCCCCCAAAACCCCCTACACGCAAAACCGTTATAGACGTTGTCTATAACGGTTTTGTTTA
>CAOMFZ010000173.1 GCA_948482415.1 uncultured Mailhella sp. | reverse complement strand
TAAATCCTTTTTCGCCATTGCAAGGGGCATTTTGCATTTTCACTTCAAAGCCTCTATAAACGCCGATTACTGGTTTTGAAGTAAATAAAGCTTGTGTTTCCTGAAAACCTGCTTTAATGGCAGCAGCCAGGACTGAGGAATTTTCCCCTGTCACACGCTGCCCATTAACCATAATTTCAGGCTGTTCGATTTTATTCTTATCACGCACGATACAAGCCTTATCATGCTTTTCCTGAATAAGTGCAATTCGTTCATCAGCCTTTTTGAGATAGCTTATTCTTTTTTCAAAGCTGTGCTGATTTTTCAAAAACTGGTTATACAACGCTTCAAGCTTTTTAACTTCCGCTTTATAGCCTACTTCCAAAAGAATAAGCGGATTGCCTGAAGCAGCAGCTTTCATTTCCGCAGCGTTCGCCGCTTCTGACTGCACGTCTTCAATGCTTCGCTGTAAAATGTCGCCTTTTCTGAATTGTTCAATAGCCGCAGATTTATATTCTATAGTCTGCCACATTCTGGCGTCATAAGTTTGCTTCGTAGCATAGTTATAAATCTGAATTTTGAAATTATCAGGGTCTTTCTTATATAATTCATTGCCCTGCCTGATAATACGCCCATTGCGCTGTTCCAAGTCGCTGGGACGCCAAGGAGCGTCCAAATGATGAGCGGCAACTAAACGCGCCTGCACATTCATTCCGCTTCCCATCATACGGGTTGAACCAAGCAGAACCCGCACTCTTCCGTCACTGACATCATGAAAGAGCTTTTCCTTTTTGAGTTCCGTCTTAGCGTCATGGATAAAAGCAATTTCATTTTCAGGAATACCTTTTTTAATCAACTTTTCTTTTAAATCATTATAAACTGAAAAGTTTTCATTTATGGACAATAATTCGTCCATGTCAAAAATATCGTCTTCTTGTTCTTTTTCTTCACCGTTCTGCTCCTTGTCCTCCTGTTCTGCTTCATCATCTTTGATTTTAGATTTTTTCAAATCCTGCTTAGTAAATCCTTTTGGAGTGGACAAATCACAAAAAACAAGCTGCGCTCCTTTATCCTCCATAGTATCCTGCCAAATTTTATAAATTTTATCGGCACATACATTTACTTTTGAATTTTCAAAATCAGGGGCATGAGGGTCAATCAATCTATAATCAAGCCCTGCTTTGCGCGCGTCATTGGTTATTTTTAACGGGTTATCTATTCGTGTGTCCCTGGGCAAATTTTCCATACGATGAATAATATCATTCATATATTCCGCCTGCACGGGGCTTCTTTCAACAACAATATTGATAGGCTTATCCTCAAGCAAAGGCGGAGTTATTGACCTTTCATTATTCTTTTTCTGCTGCTCATTAATATCATTTCTTGTCACAACATCGGCAAAAGTGCGATACATCGAAAGAAGTTCCGGAACGTTGTCAAAATTTGCAAACCGTGATTTTAACGCATAATTCACGCCTGTTGCGTCAAGCTCCCAGTTGGAAGTTATCCGCCCGAATGTGGACGCCCAGGCGTCAAAATGGATAATGCCTTTTTCTTCCAGCACGTCCGTCTGCATATATTTCTGCATAGTATAAACTTCGGCAATGCTGTTGCTTATTGGGGTTCCTGTAAGAAAATAAACGCCTTTGCCGTTGTTCTGGTCTTGAATATAACGGCATTTTATATATAAATCCATGGACTTGTCTGAACCTTTACGAGTCCCCAAGCCTGATACTGATAATGACGTTACAAGTTCAAGATTTTTAAATTCATGGGCTTCATCAACAAAAAGTGCATCAACACCTAAATCGGAAAAGTCAACATTTTTGCTTCGGTTGTCACCTTCAAGCACTTTTTTATGCTTTTGTATTAAGCGTTCTTTTTGCCTTTCCAAGTGCTTAACAGTTATTTTATTATCATCTTTGTCAATGTTTAATAATGCCGTTTCTATTTGGTCAATCTCACTTTGATAAAATTTATCACGATATTCTTTCGGCATTTCAAGAAATTTAAAGGAAGTATGAGGAATAATAACAGCATCCCAGTTGCCTGTGGCAATTTTGCCAAATAAACGTTCCCTGTTTTCTTTAAGAAAATCTTTCTTTTCAGCAACTAAAATATTGGCGTCAGGATACAGTTTATAAAATTCATCCCGCCATTGATACACAAGATGATTGGGAACAGTAATCATAGGCTTTTTCATTAACCCAAGCCGCTTGCTTTCCATCATTGTGCCAATGGCTTCAAAAGTTTTACCCGCTCCAACCACATGGTCAAAAAGGGCGGTTCCCTCCTGCATAGCCCGCCATATTGCGTTTTTTTGATGTTCCCGAAGTTCAATACCATAGGACGCGCCAACAAGCTCCACATGGCTGCCGTCATACTGCACCGGCACATGCGTATTGAATTTTTCATTATAGAGCTTCGCCAAACGGTTACACCTGTCCTCATCATTCCAAATCCAGTTTTTAAACGCTTCCTGGATTTTCTCCGCCTTTTCCATTGCAGCGGCAGTTGCGTCTGTATCAACAATTCTGATTGGCTTGCCTTTGGCGTCCGTTTGGTCAGAATCTTTCATTACTTTTATATTGGTATTTTCAAGCAATGATTTGATTATTTTTGAAGCCGGATACTCTTCTGTGCCAAAAATATACTTATTCACAGAATTGTTATTAAAGCCAATATTCACAGCCCATTTACCAATTTCAGGAAGATAATGAAGTTCATTTTTGTTCCAGGGCATTTCGCCTATCACTTCATTGATAAATTGTTTCATATCTTCTTCGGGTATCCACGTTGACCCGAAGTGGACGCTGATGTCAGCCGGCTCAATATCTTTGGGCATGGCTTTTTCTAACGCCTGTATATTCATTTGATACTGTGGATTGTCTGCTGCTGCTTTTTTAGCTACGGCAAGTTTTTTTCTCACATTGCCGGTCAAATACTTGTCGGCAATTTCATACTTTTGCGTTTCCGGATTTTCAAAAACTAATGTTCCTGTCAGTTCCTGCTTTACTTCCTCTTCTGATTTGCCGACAAGTGTCGCCATATGTTCAAAATCTATAGTGCCGCGTTCACGCAAAGAAATAAGCAAAGCTTCTTTGGAAGTTTCAGCCGACTTTATCGGTTCAATGGCATAAAAGCACCGTTTTGTAAAAATGCTTGCTTTTTTTGCACTTGCCAGCCTTGGTTCAACACCTTCTTTTAATGCAGTCTTTTTGGAAACACCTTTATCATAATCAACTTCCAGGGCTTGAATAAGCGTCGCTTCGGGGTCTTCGGCAAAGATATTCCTATTTTTGTCGGAGTTCAGCAAGCCAAATTTGTTTACAAAATGATTATAGCTGCCATTAAGCCTGGAACGGTATTTTTCGATTTCAGCTTCGTTATTTTCAGGACTTTTTTCAAGTTCAAAAAGTGTCCGCAAATTGTCACGGATTTGGATTAACCCGGAAATACGCTGAAAATCCGTT
>CAOMFZ010000172.1 GCA_948482415.1 uncultured Mailhella sp. | reverse complement strand
ATTAATGCAGTAATGGACGGATTGAATAGAAAACTGCATAAAATTCACGGATAAATTCTCTTATTAGCGTAAAAAAGAGTTAATAATACAAAAAAATGCATTTTAAAAATTGAATATAAAAGATTAATACAGAATAATGCAGAAAAGCAGGCACAAATAAAGAGTGTCTGCTTTTTTTTATTCTTTTCTTTTTATAATGAATGAAAATATGTATTATATATATAAAAAAAGTAAATAAAAAATTATTATAAAAAATTTTATTTGCATAAAAATATTGTATATAAAATGAAAAATATGAAAATATTACCATAAAAATTTATTTTTTATTGTAAATATATAAAAAAATATTTATTATTTTTTTATAAGTACAGTATGATAGTTTTTATCTGTATGTTGACAAAGTAAAAAAATATTTTATAAGAGGATATCTTTATTTTTGAAAGGTCTTGTATGAAAGTAAATGGCAAACAAATCAAACTGGCAAAATCCCTGAGCTTGAAAGAATATCTTGAGCAGGAAAATTATGTGCTTTTGCATGTTGCTGTTGAAAAAAACGGGCAGATTATTCCAAGAGCGGATTTTGCAAATACCATGCTGAATGATGATGACAAATTGGAAATTGTCAGTTTTGTGGGCGGCGGTTAATTTTGCGCAGAAAGCCTGAAAGAATAATTTTTGATTAACAATAAGGAATTGTTGGGATTTTATGAATAAAGAGCAATATTACCATGTGCAGGAAATGCGGCACGGCAAGGATATACAAGCCTTGTTTGCCAAGGCGCATGTGGGGATTGCGGGACTTGGCGGGCTTGGTTCCCATGTGGCTGTTTTGCTTGCCAGACTTGGGATTGGGACATTGACATTAGTTGATTTTGACAGTGTTGACGAAACCAATATTCACCGTCAGGCGTACGAGCTGACAGATATTGGCAAACCCAAGACGCAGGCACTTTATGAACAGCTTATGCGCATCAATCCTTATATCACCTGTCATTGTTATCAGGAAAAAATTGTTCCTGAAAATATACAAAAATTATTGGGAAATTGTGCTGTTATTTGTGAAGCCTTTGACAAGGCAGAACAGAAAGCAATGCTTGTGGAGAATGTGCTGTGTCAGCTGCCGAATGCCTGTTTAGTGGGCGGCAATGGCATGGCAGATGTAAAAAGTGCAAATCTTATGCGGGTGCAGAAAGTCATGAGCCGTTATTATGTTTGCGGTGACGGTATCAGCGATGTGGCTGATTCCTGCCTTTATGCGCCGCGGGTAGCGCTTTGTGCGTCCATGCAGGCAACACAGATTATGCGAATATTATTAAATGAAAAAAATATATGAGGTGGCAAAATGGAAGATACCTATAAACTTGGAAATCACACGTTTACTTCACGTTTTATTTTAGGTTCCGGAAAGTTTTCTTTAGATGTTGTGAATGCTGCTGTTGAAGAAGCAGGGGCACAAATCATTACTTTGGCGCTGCGCCGTGCCAATATTGGCGGCATTGCGAATATTTTGGATTATGTTCCCAAGGGCGTAACCATTTTGCCAAACACTTCCGGTGCAAGAAATGCGGACGAAGCGCTGCGCATTGCCCGTCTGGCGCGCGAATGCGGCTGCGGTGATTTTGTGAAAGTTGAAGTTATCCATGAAAGTAAATACTTATTGCCAGATAACTATCAGACCGCAAAAGCAACAGAACTTATGGCAAAAGAAGGTTTTATTGTTTTGCCTTATATGTATCCGGATTTAAATGCCGCCCGTGATATGGTCAATGCCGGAGCAGCCGCAATTATGCCGCTTGGTGCGCCTATTGGTACCAATAAGGGCTTGGTGACAAAAGAATTTATCCAAATTTTAGTGGACGAAATTGATTTGCCTATTATTGTTGATGCGGGTATTGGCAGACCTTCACAAGCTTGTGAAGCCATGGAAATGGGCGTGACTGCGATTATGGCAAACACTGCCATTGCCACAGCCGGCAATGTGCCTGCCATGGCGCGTGCTTTCAGACAAGGCATTGAAGCAGGCAGAATGGCATACTTGGCAGGTCTTGGCAGAATTAAAGACAAAGCTGATGCATCTTCTCCTTTGACCGGATTTTTGGACGAAGAATAGGAGCTGACCATGAGTTTTAAATATTTACCCAATATGGAACAGCTTGACCACACCATGCTCAATCAATTTCTTGAGGAAGTTGCGCGTGTGGATTTTGATAAGTTTACAGCCGTTGATGTGCGTGAAGCCTTGAAAAAGGATTATTTGGAATTGACCCCGCAGGATTTTGCGGCGCTTCTTTCTCCTGTTGCTGCGGATTTTTTGGAAGAAATGGCACAAAAAGCGCAGATTGAAACCAGAAAACGCTTTGGCAATACTGTGTGTCTGTATACGCCTTTGTATATTGCCAACTATTGCGCAAATAACTGTATTTACTGCGGATATAACTGTAAAAATAAAATTCACCGCGGAAGTCTCAGTTATGAAGAAATTGAAGAGGAACTGAAATCTATTTCCGCCACTGGCTTGCAGGAAATTTTACTTTTGACAGGGGAACATCGGGTAAAATCTTCCGTTGAATTTATTGCAGAGGCATGCAGAATTGCCCGTAAATATTTCACCACCGTGGGTATTGAAGTGTATCCTATGAACAGCGACGAATACCGCGTTTTACATGAAGCCGGCGCGGATTTTGTGTCTGTGTATCAGGAAACTTACAATACGGAAAAATACGACGAAGTGCATTTATCAGGACCCAAAAAAGTTTATCCATACCGTTTTTACGCCCAGGAACGTGCGCTCATGGGCGGTATGCGCGGCGTTGGCTTCGGGGCTTTGCTTGGTCTTGATGATTTCAGAAAAGACGCGTTTGCCACAGGTCTTCATGCGTATATGGTACAGAAAAAATATCCTCATGCCGAGGTTTCTTTTTCCTGTCCTCGTCTTCGTCCTATTGTCAATGACGATACCATTAACCCAAAAGACGTGCATGAAAGGCAGCTTTTGCAAATTATGTGCGCATACCGTTTATTTATGCCTTTTGCGGGTATTAATATTTCTACCCGTGAATGTGCACGCTTTAGAAATAATGCCATTAATATCTGTGCGACTAAAATTTCCGCAGGCGTGAAAACCAGTGTAGGCGGTCACGGCGAAGAAGAAAAAGGCGATGCGCAGTTCATTATTTCCGATGAAAGAAGCGTAGACGAAATCCTTGAAAAAATCCAATCTCTTGGTTTACAGTCTGCCATGACAGATTATTTGTATGTATAGGGCATTTCCATTAATTTGTAGGAATTTTATGCAGGGGGAAAACTTTTATCTCTGCTGTCCATTTGCGTAAAGCTCGCTCACTCGCTAACGCAAACGACTTCGTCGCCTTCGGTGGCTATAAAAAGTTTCTCCCCCTGCCCCCTTTACAAAAATTTTTAAACTTTGCTCTGTTATAGAAAGAGGTTGATAACCAATCATTTATAAAATATATCTTCTTGTTTTTCTGAAAGAAAAACAAGCAATGTGGGGGTATG
>CAOMFZ010000171.1 GCA_948482415.1 uncultured Mailhella sp. | reverse complement strand
AACCGTTATAGACGTTGTCTATAACGGTTTTGTTTATTATGTCGTTTCTTGATGTCCTTGGGGAAATTTATTTTAAAAAGTTTTGTAAAGGGGGGCAGGGGAAGAAACTTTTACAGCCACCGAAGGCGACAAAGTCGTTTGCGTTAGCGAGTGAGCGAGCTTTACGCAAATGGACAGCAGAGATGCCACCGGAATGGCGACGAAGTCGGTTCTGTTAGGCGAAATGAAGCCTTACAGAACTGGACAGCAGAGCTAAAGTTTTCCCCCTGCATAGAAAAGTCGCAAGATTTATCGGAAATGCTCTAGCCCTGCTTTTTTGTATTATTTTTTGGAATGCTCAGGCAATTTTTTTGTCATAAAGCCGGGCAGCATTGAGAATAACCAGAATTGAGCCGGCATTGTGCACTAATGCCCCAAGGATAGGTCCGATAATGCCGAAAATTCCGCAGATAACCGCAATAAGGTTTATTCCCAGAGCGATGGCAATATTGAATTTAATGTTGAAAACCGTGGCATTGGAGAGTTTTTTCAAATAAGAGATTTTATTTAAATCTTCACCAATCAGGGCAATGTCAGCTGCTTCGATGCTGATATCGCTTCCGGCCTGTCCCATGGCAACGCCCACATCAGCAATTTTAAGCGCAGGTGCGTCATTGACGCCGTCGCCTATCATGCATACCGTATTGTTTTGTTCTTGCAATTCCTTGACTTTTTGTACTTTTTCTTCGGGTAAAAGTTCCGCATGAATGGTATCAAGAGGAATTTGTCCGGCAAGGAAATCTGCGGTAATTTTATTGTCGCCTGTGAGCAGGCTTGTGTGCATGCCTAAGCTGCGCAGTTTTGCAAGCGCTTCTTTTGCGGAACTGCGAATGGTATCCGCAAGGGCTATAATGCCAATGCAAGTGCTGTTTTCAGCCACAAAAATAAGGGCTTTTCCCTGCCTGCGCAAAATTTCTTCCTGTGCCTTCAAATTGTCTGAAACAGTAATATTTTGTTCTATGATATAGGGCAGTTTTCCGCAGTGAATAATTGTATTGTTTGTCTGATATGATACACCTTTTCCTGCCTGCATGCTGAATTTTCCGTCTTGTGCAAGGGGGGTGTTCAGCGTTTTGCGATACTGTTCCATAACGGCTTTGGCAAGTGGATGTTCGGAGCGCTGCTCTGCTGCGGCACAGACTTGCAGGACATGCTCATTGGTATAGTTTTGTTCTGCAATACTATCAGTGACAGTCAGTTGTCCTGTGGTGAGGGTGCCTGTTTTATCAAAAGCAATTTGGTTGACTTTTCCCATAATTTCAAGAGCATGTCCACTCTTAATGAGGACACCGTGTTTGCTGGCCTGTCCGATAGCTGCCATAATGGATGTTGGGGTGGCAAGCGCCATGGCGCAGGGGCAAAAGACTACCAAAACAGTTACCGTTCTGATTAAATCGCCTGTAAAAACAAAGGTTAAGCCAGCAATAGTCAGGGCAATCAGAATGAGCCGAACAGCCCATGTATCCACAATTCTTTGTATGGGACTGCTGCCGGCAGAAGCTTCTTCCACAAGGCGTACCATTTTTTGCAGGGAAGAATCCCTGCTTTCTCTGGTACAGACAATGTCAATGGAGCCGTGCATGTTCAGGGTTCCGCAAAAAACTTCATCATTGAGTGCTTTATCAACAGGCAGAGACTCGCCTGTGAGTATTGCCTGATTGACGCTGGTATTGCCCGCAATAACTTTTCCGTCCACAGGGATTTGCTCGCCCGGCAAAATGCGGATAGCATCACCTTGTTTTATTTCTTCTGCCGGGATTTCTTCTTCTTTGTCATTTACAATGCGGCGTGCCATAGCAGGAACAAGGCTCATCAGATTTTGTATGCCGGTTTTGGTTTTGGCAACAGTTCTCTCTTCTAAAATTTCACCCAACGCCATAATCCATGCCACTTCACCTGCTGCAAAACTTTCCCCGATGGCGATTGCAGAAAGAATGCCCAGTGAAATAAGGACAAGGGAAGTAATTTGTCTGTGCAGAATAAGATATTTTAAGGCAAAAAAGACAATGGGACTGCCGGATATGGCAATGGTTACCCAAATGGGGTCAAAGGGAACGCTCATATCTGAAAAATGGACAACGATGCCCAGTGCAAGGAAAATCCCGCTGACAATGGTCATTTTTTCCGCATAGAGAATATTGAAAAATGTATTTGCGCTGTTATAGAGTTTTTTTAACATACTAAGTTCCTTGTTATAGAGTTTTTTTAACATACTAAGTTCCTTTTTTAACCGAGCCGCGAGAATTGTTCAATGACCGTACTGAGCTTTTTGAGCACTTCTTCTTCATTGCCATGGCGTATGTCATTGAGCACGCAGTTTTCAATATGGGCTTCCAGGAGCTGCTGTCCTGTTTTGTGCAAAGCAGACTTGGCGGCACTAATCTGAATAAGGATTTTTTCACATTCGCCGTCTTCTTCAATGAGTTTTTTTATGCCGCGGATTTGCCCTTCAATTTTATTTAAACGGGTAATCAGGGATTTTTCATTGGTACACTTCATATATTTCTCCGTTGTTTTATTTTTATATACCATATACCCCTATAGGGTATTAAGTCAAGCATAAATTTTTTTTTGAAACACACTTTAAAAAGAAAAATAAAAATTTAATTAACTCATTATTGTGCTTGACAAAAGCATAAAATAAACCTAATAATTTTTGTTCGGTTTATTGTTGTTAACTTTTAATGGAGGAAATTATGCCTACTATCAGCCAATTAGTTCGTTTTGAACGCACAAAGGTTGTAAAGCGTAAAAAGACCCCTGCATTGCAAGAATGCCCGCAGCGCCGTGGCGTATGTACCCGTGTATATACCACCACCCCTAAGAAGCCTAACTCAGCTCTTCGTAAAGTTGCTCGTGTGCGTTTGACCAATGGCATTGAAGTGTCTGCTTACATCCCCGGTGAAGGCCACAACCTGCAGGAACACAGTGTTGTTATGATCCGTGGTGGTCGTGTAAAAGACTTACCCGGTGTTCGTTATCACATCGTTCGTGGTACTCTTGATACCGCAGGTGTCGCTGATCGTCGTCAACGTCGTTCAAAATACGGCGCAAAACGTCCAAAATAATAACCTTTTTTCGTATACAGCTGCTCGGTAACTCGGTGGTTCCGTGTTATCGTTGGAGTAATGTATGGAGGAATCACCATGCCCCGTAAAGGTCCCGTTCCCCGCAGGGAAATTTTACCTGATCCAATTTTCAATAGTAAATTGGTAACTCGTTTTGTAAACCGTCTTATGTATGACGGTAAAAAAGGTCCTGCTGAATCAATTTTTTACAGTGCAATTAATTCTTTAGCAGAAAAAACCGGCGAAGAAGCTATCAAAGCTTTTGAAAAAGCCATTGAAAACGTAAAACCGCATGTAGAAGTTAAATCCCGCCGTGTTGGTGGTGCCAACTATCAAGTACCTGTTGAAGTTCGCGCAGAACGTCAAAGCTCACTTGCTATCCGCTGGCTCATTACCTATGCACGCGCAAGAGGTGAAAAAGGCATGACCAATAAATTGGCTGCTGAACTTCTCGATGCATTCAACGGCCGCGGCGGTGCAGTAAAGAAACGCGAAGATACGCACCGTATGGCTGAAGCTAACAAAGCATTTGCACATTTCCGTTGGTAGGTCG
>CAOMFZ010000170.1 GCA_948482415.1 uncultured Mailhella sp. | reverse complement strand
GACAGCGCGCGTATAGGCATTTTCAACCAATGCCTTGCCCTGCCGTTTTTGCTCACTGATGAGAAAAAGGGCATGAATAATTTCAGCCGGTTCAAAACCTGCCACAACAGCAGGATACTGATAATCTTTTGCTATAAATTCAAAAGGTTCTAAACCCGTCACTAAAGACACATGGCCGGGAAGCAAAAACGCATCAATATATCTGTCATTAATATTATTGTCCAAAAGCACGGCAAGCGCAGGCGGTACAAGCTTATGGCAGCAAAAAACAGAATAATTCTTTATTTTTTTATTTTTGGCTGCAATAATTGTTGCCGCAATAGTCGGCGCAGTGGTTTCAAAGCCAACCCCTAAAAAAACAATTTCCTTCTGCGGATTATCAAGAGCAAGTTTAACGGCATCCATAGGGGAATACACAATCTGCACATTTGCCCCGTTTGCCATGGAATGTTTTAAACTTCTGCCGTCAGGTGCCGGAACACGGATCAAATCCCCGAAAGTTGCCAGAATCACATTTTCTTTTTCAGCAAGGCGCAAAAATGCTGCCACTTCCGAATCATGCGTTACACAAACAGGACAGCCCGGACCGGATAAATGGGTAAAACCTTCGGGAAGCAAGGAACGAAGCCCGCTTTGAAAAATAGAAACCGTATGGGTTCCGCATACTTCCATAAAACGTATAGGCTTTTTGTATTCGTCAATGCTTTTTTTCAATTTATCAAGAAGTGCACTGCACATTTTTCTGTCATGCAGTGTATCGTGCAAACTGTCCTGTAATGTAGTATGTACGTTCATAATTCACTCATAAAAAGAAAGTTTTTGGAAATTCCAAAAACTTTCAGGAAATTATTTTGCAATCAAATTGGGCTTTATTTCCCCAAGGGATACATATAGATTTGATAATGAAATCAAATAATTAGCTTTTGATGAAATAAAATTCAGCTCCGCATCGGCAAGGTCTGACTGCGCAGTCAACATTTCAAGGTTTGTACCAATTTGGTATTCATAACGGGTTTTTGCATCATCATAGAACTGACGCGCAGAATCCAAAGCTCGTCTGGAAACATCAACAGTTCTCAGCGCATCCTGTAATTGCAGCAAGCATACTTTTACGTTGAGCGCAGCATTATTATAGGCAAGTTCAACCTGTGCTTTCAAGGCATCAACACCATGTTTTGCCTGCCGAACCCTAAAGAAATCCTGTCCGGAATTAAAGACATTCATAGTTGCCTGCACGCCAAAAGTGGTATTTTCACGCGGAGAAGTCAAATATAATGAGGGGTCGTTTTTATATGCTTTCGGCGTTTCGTCAGTCTGCCAGTTTGTTCCTGTGGAAGTATATTGAATAATACCGTCAATCTTTGGCAAAAATGCACCTTTTGCAATTCCCAAATCTTTTTCTGCCATATTCATACTTTTTTCAGCCATTTTTACATCAGGCAGCTGCGCAAAAGCTTTTTTCACAGCTTCTTCAAACGTAATGGAATAAGGAACAGAATCAAGTTTGCCTACATACGTCACATCTTTTTCAACAGGCAAATTTAAAAGGGAATTGAGTTTTGCGCGAACGCTGTTCAAATTATTTTCATTTTCAATCAGCCGTGCTTCAGAAGATGAAAGCTCGTATTCAGCCTGCAATACATCAATTTTTGGACGAATGCCGACTTGATAGCCTTCCGTTGCTATGGAGCGCTGTTCATCAGCACGCTCAACAGCTTTCTGTGCGGAAAGCACACTTTCTTCTGCCATAAGATATTGCAGAAAAGCAGTCTGCACCTGATTGACAATGGCTATATTTGTTTTTTTGAGCTGCAGTTCATCGTATTCAGACTGCAGTTTTGCCTTTTGCGCATTATTTAAAAGTTGAAATCCCTGAAACAACGGCTGGCGAAGCTGGGCTCCGAATGTATACATCGTTTCGTCAAAATCACGTCCCATTGTCATGGATTTTTGAAAATCAGAATAAGGGTCATGCGTAATGGCATAACTTGCTGTTACACTCGGACCAAAAGCACCTCTTGCAGCATTCAGAGCAGATTTAGATGCATCAGATGATTTCTGGGCAGAAATAATACTTCTGTTATCAATTAATGCTTTTTTAACAGCCTGTTCCATTGTGTAAGTAGATTCAGCAGCATATGCAGGTGTTCCCAAAAGGGCGAAACAAAGAGCAATTAAACTAAGCTTTTTCATAACATCTCCATTAATTAGTGGAAAGAATATATACGAAAATAAAAGTCTTGTAAAGTGTGTAAAAAAATTACACTCCCATGCTTCAACTGTTTACTTGACAGTGCCCGCATGAGCAGTATATTAATGCAATCATTTAACTTACGGAGTTTTTATGGATATTGTACAACTCGTTGCTTCTGCAGGTATTGTTGTTAAATTTATTATGTTATTGCTTGTTTTTGCTTCCATATACAGCTGGGGCATTATTGTAACAAAAACTTTTCTGCTGAAAAAATCAAAAGCGAAAATTTTGGCCGGAATTTATGAATTTGAAAATGCTCCTAATCTGCGCGACGCCGTGCAAAAATTAGGAAAGGATACCAGTTCTCCTTTGTTTTCAGTTGCCCAGTACGGAGTCAATGAATTTAATAAAGGTAAAGAAGGACAGGTTAACAGCAAAACCATTGCCGATAACGTGCGCCGTTCTTTGCATCAGGGCGTCAACAATGAAACCGCAAAGCTCAATCACTCCATTTCCATTTTGGCAACCTGCGCAAACGCTTCACCGTTTATTGGCTTGTTTGGTACTGTTTGGGGCATTTTGACAACTTTCAGCGCAATTGGTGCTCTCAAATCAGCTTCCCTTGCAACAGTTGCCCCCGGTATTGCCGAAGCGCTTATTGCAACAGCTCTGGGCTTGTTTGTTGCTATTCCGGCCTCTGTTGCTTTTAATATTTTCCTTGGAAAAATAAATTATGTTGAAAATTTAATGGTTGATTTTGCCGGTACATTTTTAAACAGAGTGCAGCGAGAATTAAACACCAGTAACAATTAAAATTTGTAATAACTTGAGAATATTATGGCTGGCAATAAATCACAATATCAATCTGAAATCAACGTAACCCCTTTTGTTGACGTTGTTTTGGTTTTGCTTATTATTTTTATGATTACGGCACCCATGCTTGACCAGGGTGTTGAAATAGATTTACCGCAAACCAAAGAAGTTGAAGTTCTGCCCACAGATGTTGAGCATTTGGTTCTTTCTATTCAAAAAGACGGTAAAGTTTTTTTGGATAATTATGAAGTTGGGTTGAATGACCTTGAAGAACGAATTAATATTTTAGTCACAGAAAAGTCCCGTACTTTATTTATTAAGGCTGATTCCAATGTTCCTTATGGTGTTGTTGTTGACATTATGGGAAGAATTAAGGCAGCAGGCATAGAAAATCTTGGTATTGTAGCAAATCCGTCTGATATTAATGCAGACGATTTAAAAGCACTGTATCAAAACACAGCTCCTCAAGGCGAAGAAGCACAAAACCAAAAATAAAGCACATACTATGCAACCAGTTGGATTTTTAATATCACTTATTCTTCATACGCTTTTGCTTTTGGCAATTATTTTTTGGCCTCAAATTCCGCCTAAAAAAATTAATACCGAACGCTATTTAGTCAGTATGGTTATTGGTGAAATGGGGGGAGAAAATCTGCC
>CAOMFZ010000169.1 GCA_948482415.1 uncultured Mailhella sp. | reverse complement strand
TTTGCTCTCATTGTTGTGGCTCTTAAATAGTGTGAACACGCCCTAGGGCATTTCCCCAAGAAGAAAAAAGCCCCTTTTCTTACCTGTAATCGCAATCAAAGGGGCAAAATCTGTATTAATGGTGTTCGTTTGGAGTTGTTGCTTTGATTACGAAAAGCGCAATCGCAACTGCCACAATGCCACCGATAAAAAATGCAAAATCCATAATTCACCTCGCTTAAAAAATTATACACAAAACATAAATTCTTTTCAAGAATTATCCTTTTATTTTTAATCATTTATTTTTGCATGTTAATGTTACTTTTTTTGCAGGCATTTTTTCCGTGACAAAAATGAGCTAAAAGAGTATCCTTATTTAAAATTTTTTCAAAGATAAGGAGTTTCAATGGCTGTTAAAATCTTAAAAAAAGAAAGTCTTATTCCAGGCAGAACAAGCCGTTTGGTTTTAGACGCACCTCATATAGCAAATACGGCAAAACCCGGTCATTTTATTATGCTGAGAATAAATGAAACAGGCGAACGTTTCCCTCTTACCATTGCGGATACAGATAAGGAACATGGCACGATTACCATTGTGTATCTTGTTATGGGCAAATCCACAACCTTGCTTGAAAGTCTCAAGGAAGGCGATGAAATTTTGGACGTTGCCGGTCCTCTTGGCAGACCTACTCACATTGTCGAAGGCGGCAAAAACCATAAAGTTATCTGCGTTGGCGGCGGCACAGGTGTTGCTGCCATGCACCATATTGCCAAAGGCCACAGTCAGGCAGGCAATTATGTTATTGCTGTTATTGGTGCAAGAAGCCAGGATTTACTCCTTTATTATGACGAATTGTCAAAATTCTGCGATGAAGTTCTTGTTGCAACCAACGACGGCAGCATGGGTGTGAAAGGTATGGTGACAGACCCTCTTATTGAACGCCTGAATGCAGACAAAGACATCAAAGAAGTTATTGCGATCGGACCTGTTCCCATGATGGAAGCCATTGCAAAACTGACCAAAGAATATAATATTCCGACAACTGTAAGCCTCAACTCTCTTATGGTTGACGGTATGGGAATGTGCGGAGCCTGCCGTGTCACAGTTAATGGTGAAACAAAATTCACCTGCGTTGACGGACCTGAATTCAATGGACATCAAGTTGATTTCAATGAATTAAAAACCCGTCTGAGCTCTTTCCGTGACAAAGAAGCAGAATCAGTTGAACATTATAAATGCCAATGCGGCGCACACTAATTAACGAGGTTTTCCATGAGTGTAGAAAAACTTGCCCGTACCCCCATGCCCTGTCAGGAACCAAGTGAACGTGTAAAAAACTTCCATGAAGTTGCTTTGGGCTATACTGATGAAATGGCACAAGCAGAAGCAAGCCGCTGCCTGCAATGCAAAAATCCAACCTGCCGCAAAGGCTGTCCTGTGGAAGTTCGTATTCCTGAATTTATTGCTGAAATTAAAAACGGCAATTTAGATAAAGCCTATGAAATTTTAAAAAGCACCAACAGTCTGCCTGCCGTTTGCGGACGTGTCTGCCCGCAGGAAAAACAATGTGAAGCAAAATGTATTGTCGGCATCAAAAATGAACCTGTAGCTATTGGCCGTCTTGAACGCTATGTTGCGGATAAAGCCCTTGCAAATCAAACCAAGACTGCAAAACCGCAAACAAAAGACGTAAAGATTGCCTGCATCGGTTCTGGACCTGCTTCTTTGACCTGCGCCGGCTACCTTGCAAATCTTGGCGCAAAAGTTACCGTTTTTGAAGGTCTGCATGAACCCGGCGGTGTTTTGGTTTACGGTATTCCTGAATTCAGACTGCCAAAATCCATTGTGCATAAAGAACTTGAAGGTTTGAAAGACCTCGGCGTCGATATTAAAACAAGCTTTGTCGGCGGTACAACCGTTACCCTCGACAGCCTTTTTGCTGAAGGCTACAAAGCTGTGTTTGTCGGCGTTGGTGCAGGTCTTCCGCTTTTCCTCAATGTTCCCGGCGAAAACCTCATCGGCGTATATTCTGCCAATGAATATTTGACCCGTGCAAACCTTGGACGTGCCTATGACTTCCCTAACTATGACACCCCAAGCTACAGCGGCAAAAAAGTAACTGTTTTCGGCGCCGGCAACGTTGCCATGGACGCTGCCCGTACTGCGAAACGTATGGGTGCGGAAACCGTGCACATTGTTTACCGCCGCAGCAGAGCTGAAATGCCTGCCCGTTTGGAAGAAATTGAACACGCTTTTGAAGAAGGCGTTGAACTTTTTGAACTTTCTGCGCCTCTTGCCTTCAAAGGCAATGAACTCGGAAAACTCGTTTCTGTTACCCTGCAAAAAATGGAACTTGGCGAACCTGACGCAAGCGGCAGAAGAAGCCCGATTCCTGTTCCAAATTCTGAATTTGAAATGGAAACAGACCTTGCCATTGTTGCCCTCGGCACTCGTCCAAATCCTCTCTTTATCCGCAATACCCCTCAGCTTGAACTCAACAAAAAGGGATATATTGTTGTCAATGAAGAAACAAGCGAAACATCTGTTCCGAATGTTTTCGCCGGCGGTGACATTGTCACAGGCGCAGCAACGGTTATTCTTGCCATGGGCGCAGGCAGAAAAGCTGCCATGACCATTGCTGACCGTTTCCTGAAATAGTTTATTGTTTTTTATTTTTTTAGGGGGGAATTATTCCCCAAACTCCCCTAAAACATTCGTAATTTTTATTTTCCTTGGGGGAAATGATTTCCCCCAATCCCCCTCATCTCCTGTTATGGACGTTGTCCATAACAGGGAATTAACATTCTTGATGTTAACAGGAAATGCTTTAGTATACAAAAGAATGACGGATATTAAGGGTTACATTTCAGCTTAGCAGGATTAAAAGCTCTGACAAGGCTTTCTGCCAAAACTTTTGTCGGGTCTAATAAAGGAATACCTTGGAAATCCGTACCTGATAACGCTAAAGGAATTTCAGTGCAGCCCATGAGAATAAGGTCGGCTTTTCGTTCTGCCAAATGGATAGCCTGCAGTTCAACATCATTTTTAACAATATTCGTAACAGGGCTTGAAAACGCTTTAATTCCATATACTGAATTACTGATGTCATTTTGCAAATGGCTTCTTCCATCATCATCAAGGTACAGGACATTCAAGCCAAGTTTATTAAAATGCATATCAAAGACTTTGGAATGGTATGCCCCCTGCGTACAAAGTACTCCCACATTTTTTACTGACGGGTATACCGCTTGGATATATTTTGCTGTTTCTGTAATCATATGTACAAACTGTCCTTGAAAACCTGATTTATGCAGTATATCAAGAGCAACATCCAATATGGGGGCACTATGGGCTGTATTGCACGGCATACCAATGACACTTGCTCCGGCTTCAGCCAAACGTACTAATAATTCTCCCATGGCATACCCGGGATTAATAGCTGTCTTTCCGAGTAAAAATTCTACCCGTGGCGGGATATCATTCGGAAATGAATAGAGGAGTACAGGTAAATGTTCCTGGTCTGTTTTAGCATTAGTACAATCAAAAATTTTATGTACTAAATCAAGCCCGGCATAGGGCCCTAAACCACCTAATACTCCTATACATTTTGCAGAAGTCATACCCATTTTTCTATCCTTCATGCTTAATAAGGGACAGGAGTAAAAAGCTCACTCCTGCCGGTATTATTTATTTACGGAAGCTGTCCAGGTAAGCATA
>CAOMFZ010000168.1 GCA_948482415.1 uncultured Mailhella sp. | reverse complement strand
CACAGTGCAAGTGTATTTGCGGGCAACCTCGTCAACAAGATCAAGAGGAAAACCGTATGTATCGTAAAGCTTGAAAGCAACACTGCCGGCAATAACAGTTTTCTTCTGCGCTTTTGCATTTTGGATTTCTTCTTCCAGCAGTGCCAGGCCTTTATCTAACGTAAGGCGGAAGCGGTCTTCTTCTTCATGCACAACTTTGAGTACAAAATCTTTATTTTTGGTCAGTTCCGGATAGGCTTTGCTCATAACTTCAATAACCTGACCAACGGTTTTGTACATGAAAGCTTCTTTATTCAAGCCAATCAGCGTACCAAAGCGCAGGGCTCGGCGAATTAAACGGCGTAAAACATAGCCTCTGCCTTCATTGGAAGGAAGTATGCCTTCTGCAATGAGGAAAGCTGCCGCACGGCTGTGGTCAGCAATAACGCGCAGGGCAGTGTCCACATCATTGGTATCAGGCAGGCTGCTGCTGTAAGCAACACCGGCGTCTTTGGCGGTAAATTGGATAATTTCCTGAAAAATATCGCAGTCAAAGTTAGAGCGTTTATTTTGGCAAATAGCGGCAATACGTTCGAGACCCATGCCTGTATCAATGCAGGGGTGAGCAAGGCGTTCGCGGGTGCCGTCAGCTTTTTGGTTATACTGCATGAAAACAAGGTTCCAGATTTCCAAAAAACGGTCACAGTCGCATTTGCCAATGCCGCAGTTATCACCGCAAGCCATATCTTCGCCCTGGTCAACGAAAATTTCAGAACAGGGACCGCAGGGACCGGTATCACCCATGCTCCAGAAATTGTCTTTGCCGGGTATTCTCAAAATTCTGTCAGGAGCAACACCCACTTCATCGCGCCATAAATTGAATGCTTCGTCATCATCAATATAAACAGTCACATAGAGACGGTCGACGGGAAGTTTGAGTTCTTCGGTCACAAACTTCCACGCAAATTTCATGGCATCTTTTTTGAAATAATCGCCAAAGGAAAAGTTGCCGAGCATTTCAAAAAATGTATGGTGACGGGCTGTGCGGCCGACATTTTCAAGGTCATTGTGTTTTCCGCTGACACGCAGACATTTTTGCGCGGTGGTAGCGCGTTTGGTGCCTATATCTTCCTGTCCGAGAAAAACATTTTTAAACTGCACCATACCCGCATTACAGAAAAGCAAAGTAGGGTCATTGTGGGGAACAAGGGATGAGGAAACTATTCTCTTATGGTTGTTTTTTTCAAAATAAGCCAGGAACTTTTCGCGGATTTCTTGAGCTGTAAGCATATAACTTCCTTTTATTATTCAGGTTCTTCGTCAAAATCATCTTCAGACATGCTGGTAAACATATCTGCATTCATGCCTAAATGCTCGATAACTTTTGCTTCAATTTCACTGCGGAGTGCCTCGTTTTCATCAAGCATGGCGCGAACATTGTCACGGCCTTGTCCGAGTTTTTCAGAACCATAGGCAAACCATGCACCGCTTTTGTCAATAATTCCGGCTGCTACGCCTAAATCAATGATTTCAGCAGAACGGGAAATACCTGTTCCAAAAATAATATCAAATTTTGCTTCTCGAAATGGCGGAGCCATTTTATTTTTGACAACTTTGACTCGGGTTGTTGCGCCGTAAGATTCTTCTTTATCTTTGAGGGTTTGGATTTTACGGATATCCATACGCACAGAACTGTAGAATTTCAGCGCGTTGCCCCCGGTTGTCGTTTCAGGACTGCCATATCCCATCATGCCGATTTTCATACGAATTTGGTTAATAAAAATGACGCAGGTTTTGGATTTATGGATAGTTCCGGTTAATTTGCGAAGTGCATGGCTCATAAGACGGGCATGTCCGCCAACCTGTGTTTCGCCCATATTGCCTTCGAGTTCTGACTGAGGAATAAGAGCGGCAACAGAGTCAATAACAACAAGGTCCACAGCTCCGGAACGAACAAGCATGTCAGCAATATCAAGGGCTTGTTCGCCGTGGTCAGGCTGAGAAATAAGGAGTTCATCAACTTTTACGCCAAGACGGGCAGCATAGCTTGTATCAAGGGCATGCTCCGCGTCAATGAATGCAGCAGTGCCTCCTTGTTTTTGACATTCCGCAATAATATGCAGGGTGAGGGTAGTTTTACCTGAAGATTCCGGACCATAAATTTCTGTGACGCGTCCTTTGGGAACACCGCCAATGCCAAGGGCGAGGTCAAGTCCGATAGAACCTGTCGGGATAACAGGAACTTGTACATGAGCACCGTCAGATAATTTCATGACTGCACCCTGACCATATTTTTTTTCAATGGTGGAGAGGGCTGTTTTGAGCGCTTCTAATTTTGCATCTTCCTGGGAAACTGTGGGCTTTTTTGCCATGTTATATTTTTCCTCTTTTGTGTTTAACTAATATTTCATTATAGCTTTTTTAGCATAAAATGTCAAATAAACCAAACGGGAAACAGCGCAGTCAGGCATTTTGCAGCTTGCCTTTTGGAACGGCTTTGGTATACTTTTTTCATGATGAAACAATATGATAAATATGCCCCAAATGATAAATTTGATGGCTTGGCTCTTTTTTCCGGGGGCTTGGATAGTATTTTGGCGGCAAAATTGCTTATGGAGCAGGGAAAGAAAATTCTTTGCCTGCATTTTACCAGCCCTTTTTTTGGTGATAAAAACGCAGTTCCTGTTTGGGAACAAAAATATGGTCTGGAAATTATTGCCGTTGATATTGCAGAAGAATATTGCCAAATGCTTTGCAATAATCCTGTGAATGGTTTTGGCAGTGCCCTCAATCCCTGTGTTGACTGCAAAATTATTATGATGAAAAAGGCCAAAGAGCTCATGGCGAAGTACGGGGCAAAATTTCTTGTTTCCGGGGAAGTCTTGGGACAGCGTCCCATGTCACAGCGCCGCGATACTTTGCATTTAATCCGCCGTGATGCCGATGTAAAAGATATTTTGCTGCGTCCGCTCAGCGCTCTGCATATGGAGCCCTTACCCGTTGAACTGTCTGGGGAAGTAGACAGGGAAAAACTTCTTGGCATATACGGACGGGGCAGAAAAGATCAGCTTGCTTTGGCAAAGAAATTTAATATTGCGGACATTCCCACTGCCGGCGGCGGCTGCAGGCTCACAGAAAAAGAAAATGCCCGCCGCTATTATGAAGTCATGCAAAAAGTGCAGAATCCTACAGCCAATGATTTTTTTCTTTCCAATCATGGACGCCAGCTTTGGAACGGGGATATTTGGGTGAGCCTTGGGCGTAAGCAGGCTGATAATGAGCAAATGCAGCAGTATAAAAAGCCCGGTGATTATGTTTTGCGCATTGAGCATTTCCCCAGCCCCTATTGTATTGTCCGGCATGCGCAGAAAAATGAAGTTCCGGCAGAAGAACTGCAAATTATAGGCAGTATTTTAGCCAGTTATTCAAACAAGGCATGTGTGCATTTCGCTGAAAATAAGGAATGCCTTTCCATAAAAATTGAGCATGAAGACAGTATTGAGCGCATACTTGTTGAGCCCAGGCGTTTTGAACAATATAAAGAACTGCATTTTGAGGAAATAAAAGAAGCTTTGCAGGCTCTTAAGAAAAATATGGCAGAATAAGGACAGGTTTTATTTTTCTTGAGGGAATTATTCCCTCCCAAAAATGAAATTAATTAAAATTTTATTAATGTTTTCTAGATAGTGTCGTCAATTAACTTTTAATTTTTTTTAAACTCTGTTATTCT
>CAOMFZ010000167.1 GCA_948482415.1 uncultured Mailhella sp. | reverse complement strand
CAATATGGACGAATTTGCCATGGGCAGTACCTGCGAAAACTCTGCCTTTAAAGCAGGCTCCAACCCTTGGAATACAGACTGTGTTGCAGGGGGCTCCAGCGGCGGCTCTGCAATCAGCGTAGCCAGCTGTCAATCCTTTGCATCTTTAGGCACAGACACAGGCGGCTCAATCCGTCAGCCGGCTTCCTTATGCGGCTGTGTAGGACTCAAACCTACCTACGGCCGTGTTTCCCGTTATGGACTTTTAGCCTATGCCTCTTCTCTTGACCAAATCGGACCTTTTGCCCGTACTGTTGAAGATGCAGCCCTTGTGCTTTCAGTCATTGCGGGACATGACGAACGGGACAGCACTTCTTCTCCCCGCGAAAAAGAAGATTTTACCAAGCTTTTCAAAAACCCGAAAATGGATTTGCAAAATATCACCATTGGCTTGCCCAAAGAATTTTTTGAAAGCAAAGCCATGGACAGAGATGTGGCAAAACTTTGTCAACAAACCATTGAGGAAGCAAAAAAACTGGGAGCAGTGATAAAAGAAGTTTCCATGCCTCATTTGGTTTACTCCATTGCCTCCTATTATATTATTGCGTCCGCGGAAGCAAGCTCCAACCTTGCCCGTTACGACGGTATCCGCTACGGACACAGAACCGCTAAACCGCAAGATTTGGACGAACTCTACACCATGTCAAGAACTGAAGGCTTCGGCGAAGAAGTACAGCGCCGTATTTTGCTTGGCACCTATGTTCTTTCTGCCGGTTACTATGATGCATACTATAAAAAAGCCGCACAGGTACGCCGTCTTATCCGTGAAGACTACGAAAAAGCCCTCAAAGAATGTGATGTCCTGTTAGCCCCTGTTTCTCCTATTGTTGCATGGAAAAAAGGCAGCGTGACCGACCCGCTGCAAATGTATCAAATGGATATCTTCACCCTTTCCCTCAACCTTGCAGGCTTGCCCGGACTTGCAATTCCTGTAGGTATGGCACACAATATGCCTGTGGGTATGCAAATTATTGGCTCTGCCTTTGATGAAGCAAAGCTTCTCACCATTGGACACAGCCTGACCACCCATTTAGGCACGAATAATCAACACACATTTTAACATTTCATTTACCTGTTTTACAGGAGAGGACAAAATGAACTTCTCATCTTACGACAAACTCCCTTTCTACCCCGGACCTGTTACTGTTCACCCTGAAATTGCAAAGGTCATGTACCGGGATTTTGCACCTCCCCGCTTTGGAATGGAATATACAGAACTTTACATTGACTTGGCAAAAAAAATCCAAAAGCTCTGCAATACCGAAAATGAAGCCATTTTCCCCACAGGAGAAGCCATGGTCGGACTTTGGGGCGCGCTCAAAAGCTGTCTCAAAAAAGGTGACCATGTGGTGACCGTGGGCACGGGCGTTTTTGGAGACGGCTTTGCAGACATGGCAGAAAGCATTGGCTGTCAAGTGGATAAAATCTCCCTGCCTTACAACCGCACCATTACCCATGAAGATATGGCAGTTATTGACGAAGCAATCAAACGTACAAAACCTGTTATGCTCACTGCCGTCCACTGCGAAACCCCGTCAGGCACTCTCAACCCTCTTGAGGAACTGGGCAAACTCAAAAAAGACCGCAATGTACCTTTGTTTGTGGTTGACGCTGTGGCAAGTATGGGCGGTGCAAAAGTGGACGCGGACGCATGGAACTGCGACATTGTCCTCGGCGGCTCCCAAAAATGTTTTTCCTGCCCTCCATTCATGGGTATTTTGCTTGTCAGCGAAACTGCCTGGGAAATTGCGGAAAAAGTTAACTATCTTGGCTATGACAGCATACTTCCTTTCCACAAAGCAACAGAAAATCCCATGAAGTTCCCCTATACTCCCTGCTATGTGGGTATTCAGAGCCTGCATAAATCCCTTGAGCTTCTGGAAGCGGAAGGCTTTGAAAATGTCTACCGCCGTCATGATGAAGCGGCAAAAGCCTGTCGGGACGGACTAAAAAAAATTGGTATGCCTCTCTGGACAACAAAAGACGCTGTCAATTCCCCAACCTGCACAGCTATTATGATTCCGGAAGGCTTTACCTTTAAATCATGGAAACTGGCTCTTGCAAAGCACGGCATGTATATTGCCGGCAGTTTTGGTCCCATGGACGGTAAAATTTTCAGAATTGGGCACATGGGCACACAAGCCAATATGGAAAAAATCCGGCAGGCAGTCAACGTAATGGAAACAGTTCTCCATTCAAAATAAAAAATATAATAATTTTAAAAGGATAGCCCTATGCAATTAAAAGAATACCTCATGCAGACAGCAGAGCAAATCCATGCTCTTGAAGCAAAGAAAAAACAAGCCATTGCATCAGGAAACAAACAGGAATATCTTGACGCTGTGCATGAAAAAGCGGCTATCCTTTCAAAATTATATGACAATGCAAAAAAACAAGACATTTCAGGCAGTAATAAAGATATTTTGGCAGCTCTGCAAAATTTTTCAGCCAGTGCCAAACAAGCCCTTGCTGTCAATTCTCCCTGGTTTATGTCCGAACTTCTTTATCCGGAAGATTATCAAGAAAATGAGCCCAATAATCTAGACAGGCTTATTGCAAAGCTTTAACCCCATGCCCAGTGTTTTAAATGATGTTTTAATTGGTGAAGAGGATTGGCTTTTTGCCTATCAGGGCACCAATTTCATGCACAATATTTTACAGGGGCAATCCGCGCTGACTGCTGAGCAAATTGAAACGTGGAAAACAATCCTGAAACAGCGGCAAGCTTTTTGTTCTGAGCTTGGGGCAGAGTATCATTTTATTATTCTTCCTTTAAAGCAATGCGTCTATCCGGAAAAACTGCCTGACTATCCCATATCGGAAAACCGCCCTGCTCTTCAATTACAAAAACATACGTTTGCCAACTATCCGCTTTCCTTTTTTCAAGAACTAAAAAAACAAAAAGATTGTTATTATCAATATGATACCCATTGGAATGATTTTGGCAGTGACCAATTTTATGCTCATTTATTGGGGCAAAAACTCCCCGCGTCACTGGAAACGTTTCAGGCAGTGCCTTTGCATGATTTATGGATAAAAATTCATAAAGAGCCCTGCCCGCAGGCGCTTTGCTATCATTATCCGAAAAATAACATTATTTATTACAATAAGATAGAAAATGTCGGAGGATTAATTATCTGCGAGAATAAACCCCATGCACATTATGTCGGTGTTATTTTCGGCGATTCTTTTTCCCGTTTTTCCATTAATACCATCAGCCAATATTTCAGTCATCTTTTCTTTTTTCAAACCACGGGTTTTGACACTGATATTTTAAAACAAATACAAGCCAATGTGGTTATCAACTGCCATGCAGAAAACTTTATCCATTCAGCAGAAGAAATTCGCTTCCAAAGTTATTTTGAAGCATTACTCTATAAATTTTTAATTTCGGGTAAAGATACCAGCTTACAGCAAAAGGATTTACTCCAGTATGCTCTTTTTATGCCCGAAGAACAAATAGAAATTTTGCAGGAAATAATCCTGCTGTTCCAAAAACCGCAGTTTACAAGAGACCATATCATAGCCTACCTTTGCTCAAAACACGGCATGGACAAAAACAGACTGACCAAGCTTATTTCCCATAAAAAAATTGCTTAAAGCATTTCCGTATATCATTTAGAGCATTTCCGGTTAACACTAGAGTGTGTCGTCAATAAATTTTTGCCCAAATAGCAATACATCTTATATGCA
>CAOMFZ010000166.1 GCA_948482415.1 uncultured Mailhella sp. | reverse complement strand
CTATGCCAATGATATTGAAAAAAATTTACCGCTCAAAAAATATCTTATTGAAACATTTATACAATTATCACAGGAAATTGGAAAAAATCGTGTCATCTGGCGATACGACCCCATTTTATTCAGTCCAAACTATACCCTTGATTTTCATCTTGAAAATTTTGCACAGCTTTGCCAAAAGCTTGCCCCCTATACCGCCAAGGTCATTGTCAGCTTCATCAGCATGTACCGAAAAGTGCGGAAACATTGCGAGCAGCAAAATATTTTATGCCCAAACGAAGAAGAAAAAAAGACAATACTCCAAGCTTTTGCCAAAATATGTGCTGAAAACAATATCAAACTGGAAATCTGCGCGCAGGAATTTCAAAATACACGGGAATACCCGATATATCCTGCCCACTGCATTGATTTATCACTCATTAACAGTTTAACCAATAAAAATCTCATCATTGATAAAGACCCTTATCAGCGTAAATTTTGCGGCTGTGTCAAGAGCTACGATATTGGCATGTACAACAGCTGTTACAATAACTGTATCTATTGCTATGCAGCCTATAAGCATGAACGCCTTGAGGAAAATAAAATCCGCCACAATCCCAAAAGTCCAATACTTTTAGGAGAAATTCCCCAAGACGCACAGATCATTGAAAAAAATATTGTCAATTACAATAATGAACAATTTTTTCTGATTTAGTTTTCTGCTCATCCCTGCAATAAAAACTGCTCCAAATCTTTCACCGTTTCAACAATAAAATCAGTATGATGTGCTTCAAATTCTTCACGATTTCCATAGCCGTAAAGAACTGACGCCACCTGTAAATTATTTTCTTTTGCCCCAATAATATCGTGTTTTCTATCACCAACCATAATAACTTCTGAAGAAGCAGGAGTCTTTGTTTCTGCTAAGGCATATGCAATAACTTCACCCTTGGTAATTCTTGTTCCGTCAAGCTCACTGCCGGAAACAAAATCAAAATACTGAGCCAAAGAAAAATGTTCTAAAATATCCTGAGCAAAAATACGGGTTTTACAGGTAGCAAGAAAAATTTTCTTATCAGCTTGTTTCAATTTTTTGAGCATGTCAGCAAAGCCGGCATAAATTTTTAAATCAAAAATCCCATTTTCACGAATATAATATTCTCTGTATTTTTCAATGGCTAATCCAATATCATTTTCTTTTACGCCATAATCTGAAAAAGAATCACGAAGAGGAGGGCCGATAAAGACACACAGACTGTCCAAAGAAGGATAAGGAATTTTTAAATAATCAAGTGCATAGGCAACAGATTTAGTAATACCGCTTTTTGGGTCACTGATTGTTCCGTCCAGGTCAAATAAAATAGTCGAAAACTTTGCCATATAATTTCCTTCATTAAGTATTACTGCTCTATATCGTTTTTTACTGCAAAACACAATAAAATAATAAAGAACTGGACTTTTCTTATAAAAAAGCATAGTTATCTTCTATGAAAAAAAAATTATCCCCATTTTACCGCGTGGCTTTTCTTGCCTGCCTGTGCCTTTTATTAAGTGCCTGTCAAAGTACAAAATCACAAAGATATTCTGCGGATACAAACCTGCCCCGTGCTGACAGCCGCTATATTGGCTGGCTGGAAAAAGAATCTGTTTTCAACGCAAGCCCGGAAAAAATAAAAATTGTTGCAGGAACGCAGTTTGCCTGGAATTTTTCCACCGCAAAACATGAGAAACATAATATCCTTGCAGCAAGCCCTGTCTGGCTGCAAGTTAATCCTTACAGAATAGCCCATCAAGACCAACTGCCTTTAAAAACATTTTTAAACAACAGCAAATTGCTCAAAGACGCGCAAATTCAAGGGCTTTATTTTTATCCCACAAAAGACGCAAGCTTTGAAGATTTACATACTGTTTCCAATGATAACCGCTCAAAACAATACAGCCCTGTTTCCCTTGGTCTTTCCAAAGAAATTGGCACTGCTAAGGAATTAGTCCAACTGGGCTCCGGGCAAATTTATACTGCCGGCAATATTCTCCCTGCAAGCCTTGGCATTGGTTCTGATTTTTTGCTTGCCCTGCACGGCGTGCGCGAATATCCGGGGCTTTTTATGATGACAGAAGTTCCCAAAGCTCTTTGGCATATTTTACCGCAGGCGGAAAAAGGCTCGTCCTTTAGCCCGATTGCCCTTTCCAACAAGGAATTACAGCCATTAAAAGAAGCAGGGATTATCCCAAACGCTTTTTACCGCGATTATTTTAATGATTTTCCTGAAAGTTCCTTTGCTCTCAGTAATGAAATCATCGGCTATGACGGTGTTGCCAGACGCTGGCTCTATCGCTGTGTCAATAATCCTTATACGGCAGTGCTTAATTTTTATGACCCGAGTTTCCAAACGCAGCGTATTCTTGCCGCCAGCATTATTGAAGAAATCGGCTTATTAAAACAAGGAATTGTATCAGTTTCCGTACAGGATATATGGGGACAGGAAAGTATGCAGGATACAGTAAATCCCGGAAAGATTTCTGCACTCACCTTTCCGCAGCCTGCCCTCTTCACCCTTGAAAGCATCAATCGCTCGGTGCATGGCTATGGAGCTTGGACATTTTGCCGTGATGCCTTTGCCCCTGAATTTATGAAACTTCTGCAAAATGCACAAACGGATTTTGTGGCTGATACACTTATTATGCCCGCTCTGGAACAAGCTTTTTTACAGGAAAACAATGCTCCGCTCATAAAAGCTTTCAAATTTCAGCAAGAGCAAAAAATTGATGAACAAAGTCTCTGGCATGGCACGCATTCCGGTTTTTTCAATACTCCCTATGCCCATGCAAGCCTGACAAAATTCCTCATGCATAAAATAAATATTTCCGAACAGGATTGCTCCATGCTCAAAAAAATGCAGGACAATCCCCTTTTCAGGGAAAACGACCAAAGTCTTTATCAGAAATTTATCAATGCCGGACAGTTACAAACTGCGTTTCTTGGCTTTCAAAGCCTTTTACCCGGACTCAATATTATTGAACTGCAAGATATTATCGGCGTAATAAAGGAAGAAGAAAACTATGCACCATTCCAGCACAGTGCAAACACAAATACGCTTCTTTTCGGCTCGTTATCAGAACAAATAAACAAAAGTGCAAGTTCCATTGACAAACTGCAAACGATTTGGAAATTACGGCAGGAAAAAGCACTCCATTCAGCAAAGATCCACACGATTTTTCAAAGCCAAAATGCTAAAACTTTTGCTTTGAGTCTGGAAACACCCACAAAACAAAAACTGCTTATTTGCCTTAATTTGAGTGCAGATACGCAGCAATTAATACTCAAAACCAAAACCGGTCTCGGCACGTTTCATAGAGTTTTAAAACCCTATGAGCTCTATTACCAATTTTTCTAAAGCTGGACGGTTAACATAATAACGCTTTACTTTTATTCACAATTAAGTTAAAATTTTACAACAAAATTAATAACGGGAAATACTATGAGCAATAATAATGAATTAAATACAGATGAACAAATTGAACAATTAAATCAAAAACTTCAAAACATGAGTAATAATACTGAACAGGATACTGCGTCCGAAAATAAAAATGAAGAGCAATTAACGCTTCATTTTGACCCGAAAGAAACACAAAATGCACACGAACAAACAACAGAACAGACAGCTGCCGAAGAAAATACTGAAGAGCTTATAAATCAGGAAAATACAGAAAATTTCACAGCTGAACAAGACGAAAACAGCACATCACAAACAGCTTCCACTGCCCAATCTTCTGACAATATTGCAGAAACACCAGGCTTTTCAGAAAAATGCTTTAATATTTTCTCCAAACTTGGCTTGCCCGTTTTAATTCTCTTCACTCTTATTCTCTGCGGGCAGCAATTCCTTTTCCCTCGTGATTTTTGGTTTTCCGAAGAAGTGCGCTATGCAGATATTTATATGAATATGCTCAG
>CAOMFZ010000165.1 GCA_948482415.1 uncultured Mailhella sp. | reverse complement strand
CAAAGCCCTGTTATGGACGTTGTCCATAACAGGGAATTAATATTCTTGATGTTACAAGGAAATGCTCTAATCATAAAAATTTTAGCAGGCAATAGGCAAAAATACAATGCATGTAAAATTTCTTAAAAAAATTATTTCTTGCAGCAAAGAGCGAAACTTCAATAAAAAACACCGGTAAGCGCAAATTGACTATAGGCTATATTGCCTTGGTATTGCTTGACATAACGCATTATCTCAGCTATTTTAATTAATTATTTGTTTAATAACTATTTTTTTTCACATGGCATATCATTCCATTTTGTTTTTGGGGGAACCATGAAAGCCAATACCAAATTTGTTTTAAAAGAATTTTTGCGTTTTATTATTTATGGTATAATCACCATACTGCTTTTGCTTCTTGTGTTTGGTGTAACACATCTTGATTTTGTGCAGAACGGAAACATTCCTGAAAACGCAATCACAGAAATTTTACAGGAAATTTTAATTTTTATAAGTGCGGGTATTTTTGCGTATCTTGCGTATAAAGAGAACACAAAAGGACTTTGGCTGGTCGCCGGCTTTTTGTCCTGCATGTTTATCCGTGAACTGGATATTCTTTTTGATATGATTTTCCACGGTGCATGGAAATATATTGCCATTCCTTTAGCTGTTTTCTTTATTATTCTGGCATTGCAAAGCGGCATACAGCCGGTAATTGACGACATGGCTTGTTTTATGAAAAAGAAATCCTATCCGTTTTTGGTTATTAGCTTATTATTATTATTATTTGTTTCACGCATTTTTGGCAGTATTCACCTTGTAGAATTAGTTTCACCAAAAAACTGTCAATATGCCATGAAAAACTTTATGGAAGAGGGGCTCGAACTTTTTGGCTATTTGCTTCTTTTTATCATATCCTGTTTTTATTATTATGAATACAGAATAAAAAAATAAGAAAAAAAACGACACAATAACTAAGCTGCTGCAAAACTTAACAAATTGACAAGCTGACTGCCATATTTTACTGTATGGCAAAATCTTTCATGCAAAAGAGGAAGCCATGGCAAAAACAGTGATGTTAAAACACCCGCAAACAGGCATTTTAAAAAAAGGATTTTACGGCTATAGCTGGACAACACTCTTTTTCAGCGGTTTTCCTGCCATTTTTCGCGGCGACATTTTTATGGGTTTAGCGGTTATTCTTTTAACCATGATCACCGGCTGGCTTTTCCCTATTATTTGGGGCTTTTTCTATAATAAACGCTATACACTGGGACTGCTTGAACAAGGCTATGAATTTTTTGATGATAATACCAAGGTCCTCGAAGCCAAAGAAAAACTTTCCATTGCTGTCCAATAAAAAATTCATTAGAGAGTTTCCAGAAATAATTGCAACAAATTTTTATAAGAAAGCTTAAAAAGTTTTGTAAAGGGGTGCAGGGGAAGAAACTTTTTCGCTTTAGCTGTTAGCGAATTTATGAGCTTTACAGATAAAGACAGCAGAGATAGCCACCGAAGGCGATGAAGTCGTTTGCGTTTGCGAGTGGGCGAGCAATTACGCAAATGGACAGCAGAGATAAAGTTTTTCCCCTGCATAAAAAAGTCGCAAGATTTATCGGAAATGCTCTAATTACAAACTGACCATGTACGCAATTTGCAGACAAAAAATGCAGAGCCCAAAATAAGCTCTGCATTAAAATAAACAAAATACAATAAAATCAGGCATTAAAAACGGAAGCCGTAAGAAACCATAAACATATTGAAGCCGTCGTTATCATTATTCATATGTGCATGGGAGAAATGAGCGGCATCAAGCTGTAAGCTGTGTCTGAATGTTTCGCCAAATTGTACACCGACAGCTGCTTTAGAGCGAAACTGAAAACTTTGTCCCAAATCATGCGTGCCAATGATATGACCACCCTGCATACTTCCGCCAAAGGTGCCGGAAACATAGGGGCGCCACCAGCCTTCGCGCTGAAAAACAACTAAAAGACCGCCTGACAACGTTCCCCCAACAATTTCATCATCAGAATCATGGTGCCAGTAATTCAAAGAAATTTCTGCTAAAGGCTGTACAGAAACCCAGTCATTTTCATAAAAAGAATCAAAAGTTGTCCGCAGAGTCAAATCGCCGACCGCCGCATCTTCTGTCCCTGTCCCCGCACCGACAAAAATTCACCAATCATTTGCCTGCGCATAATCAGCGCGGTATACAGCCAAACAACATACTGCCATTACACAGAGTACGATTTTTTTCATCATTGCCGCATTCACCTCTTCAAAAAAAATAGAATATAATTTTATCATTTCAAAAAGAAAATGCAAGCCCAAATCCTTCCTATAGTAATAACCCATTATAATATAATGACTATTTTTTTAATTTTTCTTCCCTTTTGCCGCTGTCAAAGTCTCTGCATAATCAGTATTTTTGCAAACTATTTTCTGAAAGAGCCGTATCCAGACAATTCAGAAACTCGCGCATACAGCCAAATTGCAGGGTATAATACACATTCAAGCCCTCTTTCCGCTGACTGATTAAGCCTGCTTCTTTCAATTTCAGTAAACTTTTGGAAATGTGGGGCTGTTCATAATGAAGTTCCTCTGCAATTTCACAGACACATTTTTCTCCGCTTGCCAAAAAATCAATAATTTCAAGGCGAACGGGATTTGCCAGCGCTTTAAATATTAAGGCTTTCTGTTCATATAAACTTTTTTTTTCCATAATAACTCCCTGCACTTGACAATATGCCAAATATGGAATATTTATTTTATATTCCAATTTTGGCATATATCTGTTTATTTGTCAATTTCATACGCTGTCAAGAAAGGAGAATTTCCATGTTTTTAGCGACTGCTGACTATTTAGTTTACAATGTATTGAGCCTTTCACCCGATACAAGCTTCGGCGCTGCCCTGCATTTTTTTGTGTACGACGTGCTCAAAATTCTTTTTCTTTTGAGCATTATTATTTTCTCTATCTCGTTTTTGCAAACATACCTCAATCCGCAGAAAATCAAAACGTATATTGAAAAACAGCCCAAATTTCTTGCCCATTTTCTGGCTGCACTTTTTGGTGCAGCAACGCCTTTTTGTTCCTGCTCTTCCATTCCTGTTTTTATTGGCTTTATTGAAGCAAGAATCCCCTTTGGCATTGCCATGAGTTTTCTCATCACTTCGCCCATGATTAATGAAATTGCCATGCTGGTGCTGGCGGGCATTTTAGGCATAAAAATAACACTTATTTATATTGCAGCAGGCATCAGCATTGGCATGCTTGGCGGTTTTCTTCTGGAAAAACTCGGCTATGCCAAGTATTTGCAGGACTATTTGCGACTGAATACTCTTCAGTTTACCCCCCGCACCTGTTCCTGCTCCGCCCCTGCCGCCCCGCAAATACTTTTCTCTGCACGCATACAAACTGCTGCACAAAAAACAAAGACCCTGCTTCAAAAAATTTGGCTTTTCATTTTACTGGGAATTGGTGTCGGCTCTTTTTTGCACGGCTATGTGCCGCAGGAATTTTTCCTGCGTTATATGCAGGCAGACAATCTTTTTGCCGTACCTATAGCTGTGCTTGCAGGCATACCTCTTTATGCAGATGCCACCACCATTATTCCCATTGCCGAAGTCTTAATTGCCAAAGGTTCTGCTATCGGAACTGTCCTTGTTTTTATGATGGCAGTTGTGGGTTTATCCCTGCCGGAAATGATTATTCTTTCAAAAGTCATGAAAAAACCGCTCATTATCCGTTATCTTGTTTTTATGGCTGTCAGCTTCATTCTTATTGGTTATTTCTATAATGTTACGCTTTAAGGCATTTCTGGAAATAATTGCAACTTATTTTCCTTGGGGGGAATTATAGCTCTGCTGTCGCTATCCGTAAGCCAACAAGTTGGCAACGGCTACCGCTCCCCCCAATCCCCCTACACGCAAAACCGTTATAGACGTTGTC
>CAOMFZ010000164.1 GCA_948482415.1 uncultured Mailhella sp. | reverse complement strand
GGGAGAGAACTTTTTCAAAAGTTCTCTCCTTGTGATGTTGCAATTATTTGGGGAAATGCTTTATTATTCTTTCCTGTAAAAATCGTAAAACATAAAAAAATGAAAGAGAGCCTATGCTCTCTCTTTTTTTTATTTTTATTTTATGGTAGGATAAGGACAAGTTGAAAAAATCCTTGCCCGGTATTGAAAAATTGTTCAGTGACAAGGGATAACAGTGATTTGTATTTTGGCACGTTCTTTGCTTAATAGTGTGTAAGAAATGAAATTCTTCAGTTTTTGTCAGATTTATGACAGATGTTTTTAACGGCAAGGAGTTTGTATGCAAAATTCGCTTTATACTGGATTATTTGCGTCACTGACAACAGAACATAGAATGGCTATGATAAGCAACAATATAGCCAATGTAAACACTGCCGGGTACAAAGCCGACGCCTTAGCGTTCAAGGATACAATGATACATTGGGCTCATGATTTTATTCGTGAGCCGCTGGAAAATTTACGTTCAGAACCTTTATTTCCGGAGCAGTGCCTGCGGGCAAGAGCTCGTATTGCCACTAAAAAAACCGATTTTTCTCAAGGCAGTATGCAGTTTACAGGCAATCAGCTGGATATTGCGATAGTGGGCGACGGTTTTTACCGCGTGCAAACTCCGCAGGGAGAATATTTGACACGGTCAAGCTCATTCACCAAAGGTCCTGACGGAACCATTATGACCAAACAGGGTTACCCCGTGCAGGGAACAGGCGGAAATATTGTTATTCCGCCCAATACGCGCAATGTGCATGTTTCTCCTGACGGCGCTGTGTACGCAGACGGCAACCAAATTGGGCAGCTGGCTGTGGTGACAGCGGACGACCCGCAGCTTTTGCGTAAAGTGGGAAATAACCTGTATGCCATTCCGGATAATGTTGATATAGCAATCGGCAATGCCTTTGCCGGGCAAACCATGGTCAGTCAGGGGTATACGGAAGCCGCTAATGTCAATGTGGTGACGGAAATGGTCAATATGATTGAAGTACAAAGAATGTTTGAAGCCCAGCAAAAAGTAATGACCACAGCGAATGATGTGGATAAACAGGCAATTACAAGTGTTGGTAAGGCTCGATAAGATAAAGTGAGGATAGCGATATGATGCGTTCATTATGGTCAGCTGCATCAGGTATGCATGCACAGCAAATGAATATTGATGTTGTTTCAAACAACCTGGCTAACGTAAATACTACGGGCTTCAAAAAAAGCAGAGCAGAATTTGAAGATTTGATGTATCAAACCATGCGTATTGCGGGTTCCCGCGGACCGAGCGACCAGCAAATACCGGTCGGTATTCAGGTTGGTTTAGGTGTACGAACCGTTTCTGTGCATAAATTTTTCACAGAAGGCAACCTGCAAAATACCGATAACTCCCTTGATTTAGCCATTGAAGGTGACGGATTTTTCCAGGTTCAGGTGGGTGAAGATTTGATGTATACCCGTGCCGGGGCATTTAAACTCAATTCTGACGGCGTCATTGTAACGGCGAACGGCTATGTATTGCAGCCGGAATTTACAGTACCGTCTGATACCCGCTCCATCGCGGTTTCCGAAGACGGTGAAATTGTCTGCCTTGACGGTCAGTCCAATATTATTGCCAGCGGCGAAATTCCTTTGTATACCTTTGTGAATAATGCAGGTTTGGACGCCCGCGGCAGAAACCTTTATATGCCGACAGAAGCCTCCGGTGAAGCCATTCAGGGTGTGCCCGGTGAAAACAATGTGGGAACTATTGCGCAGGGATTCCTTGAAATGTCCAACGTTGAAGTTGTTGAAGAAATGGTTAATATGATTGTTGGACAGCGTGCCTATGAAATGAATTCAAAAGCCATTCAAACCTCAGACTCCATGCTCCAGACAGCAATTAACGTAAAGCGTCAGTAATAGTATAGAATAATAGAAGATAAAAAGGGGAAAATCATGCTGACTAACGTTGAGCTGCAAAGCCGGGAAAATATGTATCGTCATAAAATTGACATGTACTTTTTCTGGCTGATTTTTTCCCTTTTTGCTTTGTGTCTGGCAAGCCCTGCCTATGCGATACAAGCCTACAGTTCTGTACAAAGCTTGAAAACGGAGCGTCAAAAGCAGGCTTTGGGCAATGATGTCTGGCGATTAAAAATTTATGAAGCTGCTATAGTTCGGGGGGATAAGGTACTGCTTGGCGAAATTGCCGAACCTCTTGGTGCAATCAGTCCGGAAAAGTGGAGTGAGCTCTCCAAAAAAGAATTGTGGGACAGCCCTCCGGTTCTTGGCAAAGCGTATAAAATCAGCAAAGCAAATCTGAAAAACGCGTTGCAGTCTGCCCTCGGCATGTATGCCGATTCCTGCCTGCTCCCTAATTCCCTTGTTTTGCAAAAGGGCGGGGAAATTGTGCGGGAAGATAAACTGCGTCAAATGGCAGTTCAATATCTTACCCCGCAGATGAATAAGCTTTCAGGACGAAGCGAACTGACGGATTTTCGCCTGCCTCCTTATATTTTTGTCAGCAGCCGCTCTCAGGAACTTGTTTTGGAAAAAACTGTTGTGGAACCGGGACGGGTGACCCTTCGTTTTGCCATTCAGGAAATAGACGGTAAAGTTTTGCAGCGCTTTACAGGCACGGCCTTTTTGAATGTTTGGATAGACAGCCCGGCTGCCGCAAAACCGCTGGCAAAGGGCGATACCCTTTATCCGCAGGATATTACTTATAAAAGCGTAAACTTAGCCTACGAACGGGGAGAACTGTGGGACGGAAAAGGCGGTCCATGGCAGGTGATACGTTCTCTCGGCGCGGGTGAGCCTATCGGTACAGCAGACTTAAAGCCTTTATCAGCAATAAAAAAAGGTGATAAAGTAACGCTTGTGTATAATAAAAGCGGCATACATCTTTCTGTGCTTGTGGAAGCCATGGAAGACGGAGCCCTTGGCGATACAATTTTAGTTCGCAATCTTGATTCAAAAAAACAAATTTATGGAAAAGTGCAAGACCAAAACACTCTTCTTGCAAAGTAGGATGATATGAAGAAATATATTTTTGCGGCAGTACTCGGAGCGGCATGCATGACAGGCTGTACGGCATCAAGGGAAGCACCAAAAGTCACAGAACCGGTTTATCAGCCGTCAAATTATCAGGAACCTGCGCCAACCTATAATCCGGGCAGTTTATATAATCCTAATCAGTACCGCTCCATTTATGAAGACGGCAGAGCAAGACGTGTAGGGGATATTGTGACAATTAATGTGGTTGAACGGCAGACCGGTACACAGGAAGTCACAACTGACGCCACAAAAACCAATAGAACGTCAACAACGTTTACCGCGTTTGGCAATCGAACCAGTCTTTTTGGTTTTCCTCTTGGTGCAACAACACCTCTTTTTGAAGGAAGAAGTGACAATGATTTGCAGGGAGATGCTGAAACCACAAGAAATAATACCATTACTGCAACACTGGCGGCAAGGGTAATCAATGTTTTGCCTGACGGCAACCTGCAAATCGAAGCCGTGCGCGAAGTGACCCTGAATGATGAGACGCAGTTTATGGTGGTAACAGGCATTATTCGGGCTCGCGATATTTCAGCCAATAATACCATTGCTTCAACCCAAATTGCCAATGCAAAAATCGAATACTACGGACAAGGTGTCTTGAGTCAAAAGAATAAGCCCGGCTGGCTGTCTCGTTTCCTCGAAATGATTTCACCATTCTAGAGCATTTCCCAAAATAATTGCAACATCACAGGGAGAGAACTTTTGAAAAAGTTCTCTCCCTGTACCCTCTCTCAAAACTTTTTAATATAAAAGCATAGAAAAATAAAAGTCGCAAGATTTACTGGAAATTCTCTAGAATAAAAACTTCAACCAATGAAAATGATTGATGTTTTTTTATGCTCTGTTATAGAAAGAGGTTGATAACCAATCATTTATAAAATATATCTTCTTG
>CAOMFZ010000163.1 GCA_948482415.1 uncultured Mailhella sp. | reverse complement strand
TTTTTAAAATAAATTTCCCAAGAACATCAAGAAACCACATAATAAACAAAACCGTTATAGACAACATCGATAACGTTTTTGCGTGTAGGGGGTTGGGGGCTTTTTTACATATTGTTGGCATGGCGCAGCCATATAACGCCTGCAATATGTTAAAAAGTTCTCTCCTATCTCTGCTGTCTATTTCTCTAAGCTTCGTAAACTCGGGGCATAAGAGAAACGACTTCGTCACCTTCGGTAGCGAAAAATCAAGCCCAAAGGGGCTGCTTGATTTTTTGAGGGGAATAATTCCCCCCAAAAAAACAAATTGCAAATATTTCCGGAAATACGCTAAAAAATCAATAGCCTTGCTTATTCAGCTTTGCATAGCTGTCACAGCCATTTTGGTCTCCGCCGTCACAGGCTTTGCCGTACCATTCCTTGGCTGCTTTATAATCCTGTCTTGCGCCCTGTCCTTCTTCATACATCACGCCTAAATTATACTGCGCGGTCACATGGTCAAGGTCAGCGGATCTTGTATAATATTCGACTGCTTTTTTATAATCCTGAGCAACACCTCTGCCGTCATAATACATTCCGCCAAGAGCAAAAAGTGCGTCAGCATCATCTTGGGCAGCCGCCTTGGAATACCATTCAAAAGCTTTGTGGATATCTTTTTCCACGCCCATACCTTCTTCGCACATCAGCCCCAGATTATATTCAGCTTCTGCATAATCCTGTTCTGCTGCTTTCAAATAAAATTCACGGGCTTTTTTATAATCCACGGCAAAACCATGACCATAAAAATACAGGCAGCCCAAACCGAAATATCCGGCAGGATTCTTTTGTTCCGCGCATTTTGTATACATTTCAAAAGCTTTTTTGTAATCCTGTTCTACGCCCTGTCCTTCGTTATACATCACACCTAATAAGAATTGGGCGTCAGAATCATTATTTTCAGCGGCTTTTGCAAACCATTCAAAAGCTTTTTTGAAATTTTGTTCCACGCCGATACCTTGATAATAGGCACTGCCCATGGCAAATTGTGCTTCTGCCTGTCCTTTGTCTGCCATGGTCTGAACTGCCTGAAAATCGGACAAATCAATAGCCTGCGCTTCCTGTACGCCCATTGCCATACTGCAAAGAAGTGCCATACCGAGTAAAAATTTATAAATCATACTTTCCCTCAAATTAAAATTGCGTTTTTTCTTTCATACCCATTATTTTTCATTATGGCAAATAAAATTCCATTAAATAAAAAACTTCCCCGCACTTATGGCAAAGGAAGTTTCTTTTTATGTGTCAGACACATAAAAAAATACTGAGATTTCAACATGATATAATTTCGCAAATCACTACTGCACAAAAGGAATAACTTTTGCCTTTTGGGTATTCAGTTTAGCAGGTTCCAAATCCACATCAGGCTCAGCAATAAAATTGCAGTGAGGACAAATCCATTGTGTTTTTGGGGTAAACTCGTCTTTTTTCTGTATGCTCATACGGATTAAATCCCCATTGGCATGATAGCATTTAGGGCAGAACGGACCTTGTTTCTCTCCCCCGGAAATAAGCCAATAGGCATCACCGTCAAAAATAATATTTTGCGAAATACATAAAATTTCTTCCAAATCATGGAGTTGAACTTTGAGTTTAGAATTGTCCTGTGAAAGTTCCAAATACAATTTTTGCAGAGACCTGAGCTCAGCAATAGCCTCCTGAAGCTTTCCCTGCGTCATTAAAGTTTCAACTTCATAAAAGCGATAGTATTCTATCATGGCACTGACCTTTATGTTAAACTTTTAAAGATTGTTTATCGGTATAAACTACAAAAACATTAGGGTGTAATTATTTTTGCTCCTTATTTTTCCTGTTTTTTTTATTTTTTCCATGTTCCGTATGGGCTTTGTGACAAGCAGGAATTGAAATATTTTGATATTTTGCTGACTTCTTCACCTGCCCATGAAGGAAGATTTATTTGTTCTTCTTCGGAGTTAAGCTCCACTTCTGCCACAACAAGTCCGGCATTGGCGCCTAAAAATTCATCTATTTCCCAAACATGCCCGCATTCTGTAAAGGTATAGCGATGCTTTTCAATAATTTCTTCCGGAGCAAGGGAATCAAGCAGGGCATTGGCGTCCTGTAAAGGGATTTCGTATTCAAATTCATGTCTGGAAATGGGGCCGACTTTTATCTTAATGGTGACATAACCTTTGCCATTGGCAGCACGGATACGCGCTGTCCTGTCCACAGTGCGGGCAATGTAGCCCTGACGAAAGAGAACAGGCTTTGCTTTACCCCGCCAGTCATCATTTTTTACTAAAAATTTACGCTCAATCTCCTTATGCATACACTGCTCCTGCAAGCTGTTTGCCCAAAATTATTTTCAGGCTAATCCTCTTCCTCTTCATTCTTTTTTTGTGCGGCTTCTTCAATGGAAGCTCTGAATTTGCGAACTTTTTCCACTCGTTCCTTTTGTTTTTTCTGGCGTGACTCTTTGGCTTTTTCAATGAGCTCTTTCCGTTTTCTTTCAAAAATAACCGTTGTTTTCAGAGACGCTATACCAAGGGACAACATCAGCGCAACACCCACTGTCACGCGGAAAAGTTCCCAAAAGTTTGTTTTGATAATGCCGTGCATTTGTCCCAAGCCGAGTTCCGCTCCAAAAAAGACGCTGACAAAAATGCCCACAATGCCAATGGGAAGAAAAAGAAATGCCAGCTTGAAAAATGTCCGCATGGTTAAAAGGAAAAAGAGGGTGATATCCCTGACCATTTGCAGGGCTTTCAGTTTTTTCTCCAGTTCCTGCACCTGCGTTTCAAGGCTTTCAAGATTAGTCTGCGCTTCTTTAAAAATCTTTGGATTGGTAAAATCGGAGCCAAAAGCCCAGTTTAAAATTTTTGCACAGCTATTAAATGTCTGATTGAAATTCGTCAGTGTTTTTTGTAAGGCAAACCAGCTCATTTCATCGCGGATAAATTCCAGCTTGAATAAACAGCGCTCGTAACTTGTTTTCATGCGGGTAATTTCGCCTGTAATGGCTTCCATGATTTCCGCTTCAAGCTGCGGTCTTTGCTGAACCACATCAAGGAAAAGCAAATAGTTTTTGATTTCGCCGTGTTTCAGTAAACTGTGCACTTTATGCGTTTGCTCGGCAATGGGATTATTTTCGCCTTTAAACCAGTCATTGATAATGAGCTGTAAATCTTCAAGCGCTGCCCTTTCAATCAAAAACCTGTTATACGCTTCTTTCCACATGCGCTGCAGGCTCATGAGCAAATGCATCTGCCCGCGGAAAAGTTCCGGGTCAAGGACAACCTTATGGAAAAGACGGGGATCTTTATTAATCATTTCAACAAGCTGTCTGGAAACTCTTTCCGTAAAGCCCCGTTTCATATCACAGACTAAAATACGGTACTGCGGGTCCTGCCAGTTCGGCGTAAGGCGCATGATATGATTATACATATCCATAGCTTCATTATAACGCCCCTGTATTTCTCTTGCCCGCGCAATAAGAAATTTCAGCCATGCCTGATGCAGGGTAATGGTACAAATCTTATCCGCTTCCATCCAAAAAGCAATCGCCTTGTCGAGGTCCCCTTTTTCCATGACAATATAGCCCAAAAGGCACTGCAGCTGCCAGTTTTTGGGGTCATTGTGCACCAGCTGCAAACATTCACGCTCAAAGGCATGCATATCCTGCGGAGAACATTTAATAAAACGCTGCAATAAAACATGCATGGGATCGGAGGCATGGTCATGGGAAAAAGCAGGTTCTGCATCAATATCTCTGCTTGTAATACGCCAGATACGGCAGATATTCGGCAGCTGGATAACATGATTTATCGCGAAAATAGCCTTGAGCACCTGTCCGGCTGTGTTATTTTCTTCAATAAATTCAAAATAGGCTTTCACACCCTTTTGATTGATTGCCGTATCAATATCGCGGAACACATTGTTAATATCGGATAAATCAAGA
>CAOMFZ010000162.1 GCA_948482415.1 uncultured Mailhella sp. | reverse complement strand
TTTGCTCTCATTGTTGTGGCTCTTAAATAGTGTGAACACGCCCTAGGGCATTTCCACATGACATTCAGAATAATTATGTTATATATGTTATATCGTTAAAAGATTGCCGCGTCACTTCGTTCCTTGCAATGACAGAGATGTACGATTTGTACTTCAGTGACACGTCATTGCGAGCGTTAGCGAAGCAATCTATTTAATTCCTAATGTTAACCGGAAGTGCTCTAAACTATACAGAGAAACAATATGGAACATTATTATGCAATAGTTTTTAAAGCAAAAGAAGGGGGGTATACTGCTTTATTTCCCGATCTCCCCGAAGCTTTTACTCAAGGAGAAGATTTAGTGGAATGTGTTGAAAGGGCACAAGATGTTTTAAATATTTCTCTTGAAGAATATGCCAGAGAACGGCGTGAATTTCCAAAGTCTTCTTCTCTGAAAAAAATTGCAGAAAGGGCTAAGCAAGAAATTGCTGAAAACGGGAATACGCTTGACCTTTCTGCTGATCCGCCTGTGATGTATTATTATTGTTAGAGATAAAAATTTTTTCAATTAAATAAAAAGAGTGCCTGTTTCTAGACACTCTTTTTTATGCAATTTTACTTAGAGCATTTCCAGAAATAATTGCAACAAATTTTGTAAGAAAATTTAAAAAGTTTTGTAAAGGGGTGCAGGGGAAGAAACTTTTACAGCCACCGAAGGCGGCGAAGCCGTTTGCGTTTGCGAGTAGACGAGCAATTACGCAAATGGACAGCAGAGCTAAAGTTTTTCCCCTGCATAGAAAAGTTGCAAGATTTATTGGAGACGCTCTAGTCAGCTATTTATTAGCCAATGGTTGGAGCTGTAAAGGTACGGGCTGCAAGTTCTCTGTCGAGCATGAGCAGACCTTTTTTGTCATCGCCGATAAGACGGAGTGTGCCGAGAATGGTTGATGCTGTAGCTTCTTCTTCAACTTGTTCTTTGATGTACCAGTCAAGGAAGCTGAGGGCTGCACGGTCGTGTGCTTCATCAGCAACGTCCATGAGGGCGCTGATTCTTTCGGTCACAAATTTTTCATGTTTGAGAACCTGTTCAAAAATAGTTACAGGGGTATTGCCTTCAACTACAGGTTTGTCAATAGCTTCGAGTTTGAGGGTGCCTTCGCGGTCATTCAAATAATTGAAGAGGCCCATAGCGTGAGCACGTTCTTCCTGTACCTGTACGTCAAACCAGTTGGCAAAGCCATTGAGATTTTGTTCGAGGAAATAAATCTTCATGGCAAGATAGAGGTATTCAGAATATAATTCTTTATTGATTTGGTCATTGAATGCAGCTTGCAATTTTTCGTTCATCATAATGTTTCTCCTTATTTTTTATGAATTATTACAGGATAATGGTGAAATGCGTTTTCCTGTATAATCGTATTGTTGATAAAACGTTTCTTTCACACTCCCTGTCCTTTGTCAAGCTGATGTTTGGGCAAAAATAAATTTTGCTGCCGCCAAGTTATGAAAAAGATTTTTTCTTGCTAAGAAATTGGGAATACTGTATATTTTTTTATGGAGAACGTTGTATGAAAACAATCCTTGTAACAGGCGGAACGGGCTTTTTGGGCTCAAATTTATGCATACGGCTTGTGCGCGAAGGCAATCGGGTTTTATGCGTGGATAACAATTATACCGGGTCACTGCAAAATATTGCGGAAATTGCAGGGCATAAAAATTTTCGGTTTATAGCGCATGATATTTGCAATCCTTTGCAGACAGAAGAAAAAATAGACCAGATTTACAATCTTGCCTGCCCTGCTTCTCCGCCTGCCTATCAGGGAAAACATGCCATTGCCACCACGAAAACCTGTGTTTTCGGTGCAATCAATATGCTGGAGCTGGCGAAAAAAAATCAGGCAGTGATTTTGCAGGCGTCCACCTCGGAAGTGTACGGGGATTCACTTGTGCATCCGCAGACAGAAAATTATCGCGGCAATGTCAATCCTGTGGGTATCCGGGCGTGTTATAACGAGGGCAAGCGCTGTGCGGAAAGTTTGTTTTTTGATTATCACCGGCAGGATGACGTTGCCATAAAGGTTGTCCGCGTCTTCAATACCTATGGACCGAAAATGAACCCCAATGACGGGCGCGTTGTGTCCAATTTTATTTGTCAGGCATTGCTCGGAAAGGATATTACCATTTATGGCAGCGGCAGTCAGACGCGTTCTTTTTGTTATGTTGATGATACTATAGAACTGATGATACGCGTTATGAACAGTGATAAAGATTTTACAGGACCCGTCAATACTGGCAATCCGGGGGAATTTACAGTCAAAGAGCTTGCGGAGCAGGTGCTTGCGAAAGTTGGGGGCACTTCAAAAATCGTGTATAAAGACTTGCCGTCAGACGATCCTTGCAAACGCTGTCCTGACATCAGCCTTGCCATGGAAAAATTTGGCTGGAAGCCAACAGTCATGCTTGCTGAAGGGCTGGATAAAACCATAGCATATTTTAAAACATATATACAGGAATATAAAGGATGAAAGTAGCAATTATCGGAACAGGCTATGTGGGACTGCCCACAGGCGTTGGGCTTGCGGAATTTGGGCATACCGTAACCTGCATTGACAGGGAAAAAAGTAAGATTGACTCGCTTATGGCAGGAAAAATCACGCTTTATGAAGACGGACTTGAGGAGCTGTTTCATAAAAATGTGCAGGCAGGACGGCTTTTTTTTACCACCAGCATGCAGGAGGGCGTATCCAAAGCAGATATTGTGATTATTGGGGTTGGAACGCCGCCGCATCCTGTCAAAAAAGAAGCGGACATGAAATATGTGCATGCCGCAGCCATTGAAATGGCAGAACATTTGCAGGGCTATACGGTTGTGGCAATCAAATCCACGGTGACTGTCGGAACGGGCGATGATGTGGAAATTTTGATAAAAAAGAAAAATCCGCAGGCATATTTTGATGTGATTTCTTTGCCGGAATTTTTGCGCGAAGGCTATGCCGTGCACGATTTTTTCAATCCGGACAGGGTTGTTGTGGGGGCAAATTCCGAGAAGGCAAAGGCACTTGTTAAAAAACTTTATCAGCCTTTGGCAGATAAAACGACCATGCTTTTTGTGAAACGCCGTTCAGCTGAAACCATCAAATATGCGTCCAATTCCTTCCTTGCCATTAAAATCCATTATATCAACGAAATGGCGAATTTCTGCGAAAAAACAGGGGCAGATATTTATGAAGTTGCCAAAGGCATGGGACTTGACAACAGAATAGGACCGAAGTTTTTGCATGCAGGTCCGGGCTATGGCGGGAGCTGTTTTCCTAAGGATACTATGGCTATGCTTTATATGGCAAGGCAGAATAATGTGGAAATGACTCTTGTTGATGCCGCCATTGAGGGAAACCGCGTGCGCAAAATCCAAATGGCAGAACGCATTTTAAAAGCAGTCAAAGGCATTGAAAAACCGAGAATTGCCGTATGGGGACTGGCGTTTAAAAATGGCACGGACGATTGCAGACAAAGCCCTGCCATTGATATTATTGGGGAACTTTTAGATTATCCTGTTGAAATTATTGCCTATGACCCCAAAGCCAAAGAAAGCGCCTATGCCCTGCTTGGGATTAAAATTACCTATGCCGAGACCATGTATGAAGCTGTGGAAAATGCCGATGTGCTGGCAATTTTAACCGAATGGGAAGAGTTTAAATCCGCTGATGCGGATAAGCTCAGCGCTTTGATGAAAAATAAAAAAATCGTTGACTGCCGAAACCTGCTGGATAAAGAAACCATGCTTGCCCATGGCTTTGCCTATCAGGGCATCGGCAGATAAGAAATAAGGAGCTTTGCCCCTTTACTCCACCAAAGGGGAAGCTAGAGCATTTCCGCATAACATTCGTAATTTTTATTTTCTTTGGGGGAAATGATTTCCCCCAATCCCCCTCAAAGCCCTGTTATGGACGTTGTCCATAACAGGGAATTAATATTCT